>CAZLQB010000007.1:0-11030 GCA_964561585.1 uncultured Pseudomonadota bacterium | reverse complement strand
TGACCAGATGGCTGTACACGTTCTTTTGAGTAAGAAATCACGACTTGAAGCGGAACGCTTGATGCTTTCAACCAAAAACATTCTTTCCCCGGCCAGTGGTCGTCCATTAACCGTACCAACACAGGATATGGTTCTTGGTCTCTACTATATGACTAAGGGTCGCAAAAATGTCCTTGGCGAAGGTTTAATATTTTCTGGTGTTGAAGAAGTTATTTACGCGTATCAACACAACAAGGTAAATATTCAAGCACCAATACAAGTTCGGTTGGCAAATGGCATAATTGTTACCACAACGGTCGGTCGCGTCATTCTTTACGAATCATTACCAAATACTGCAAATTTTGACTGGGTAAATAAAGCAGTCAAAAAAAAGGACTTGGTAAAATTAGTTGAAAGCATGTACAAAGACTGTGGTGCCGATGCTACAGTAATAGCGCTTGATAAAATTAAGAAGCTCGGCTTCACGTATGCAACTTTGGGTGGTATTTCCCTCTCAATGGAAAACCTTATTATCCCACCAGCAAAAACGACAATTATCAATCAACGTAAAAAAGAAGTTGAAAAAACAGAAGCCCTTTATCTTGATGGTGCTATCACTAATGGTGAACGTTACAACAAGGTAATTCAAATCTGGGCACATACAACAGAAGACGTTACCAAAGAAATGATAACGCTCCTCGAAGAAGAAGATCGCGAAGCGTCAGCAAACGCACAGAAGAAAAACACTCCGTTTAATCCTGTGTTTATGATGCTCGACTCTGGAGCTCGCGGATCCAAGCAACAAATTCGTCAGCTGGCTGCCATGAGAGGTCTTATGGCAAAACCATCTGGTGAAATTATGGAAACGCCGGTTCTTGCGAACTTTAAAGAAGGCTTAAGTGTATTTGAGTATTTCGTCTCAACTCACGGTGCCCGTAAAGGCTTAGCCGATACGGCGCTTAAAACAGCCGACTCTGGATATTTGACTCGTCGATTAGTTGACGTTGCTCAAGATGTTGTTATATCGCAAATTGACTGCCAAACACTCGGATATGTTACCATCAGCGAGCTTAAAGAATCGGGTGAAACAATTATCCCGCTTCCAGACCGCGTTTTTGGTCGCGTAACCGCAGACGATATTAAAGACCCATTGTCCGGCAAGTTAATTATCAAGCAAGGCGAATTAATTGATCATGCCGCCGTTGAATTGCTGCGAGATTCAGCCGTTAGCGAAATAGCTGTACGCTCAGTTCTCACTTGTACCTCAAAGCGAGGTATTTGTGCAAAATGCTACGGAATGGATTTATCAACACTTCATCTTGTTGATATTGGAACAGCAACTGGTATCATAGCCGCACAATCGATCGGTGAACCCGGCACGCAGCTCACCATGAGAACTTTCCACGTTGGTGGTACCGCAAGCGGCTTGGTCGAAGAAACGTTCTTCAAAACCAGGGGTATGGGCAAGGTTGTTTATAAAGGTATCCACTCGATACGCAGTCGTAAAAACCTTAACGTTGTTATGAATAGACGCTCAACCTTGGTTATCGTTTCGGAAGATGGCCGTGAACTTGAAGAATTTAAACTTGAGTATGGAACAACGCTTTTAGTTGAAGATGGAAGCTCAGTCAAAGTAGGTCAAAGAATTGCTGAATGGGATCCATTTAGGGTAATTTTGACCGAAAAAGGTGGTCGTGTTCAATTTGTTGATCTTGTTGAAAACGTTACCTACCAAGAACAATTTGACGAAACAGTAGGCAAGTCAAGCAAGGTTATCCTTGAGCGTCGCGATGAAAAGCGACAACCATGTATAGCAATTGTTGATAAAGAAGGCGGAGAGCTTGGCCACTATTATCTCCCAACTGGCGCCATTATCTCCGTTGAACACAACATGGAAGTAGAGCCCGGCGACTTTTTAGCAAGACTTCCGCGCGAAGAAAAAAGAACACGCGATATTACCGGAGGTTTGCCTCGAGTTACCGAACTGTTTGAAGCTCGTATACCAAAAGACATGGCAATTCTTGGCGAAGCCGATGGTGTCGTAAACTTTGGTGGTGTACATCGCGGCCAACGACGCATCACCGTCACTACTGACGACGGCGAAGTTTTTGAATACAATGTTCCGCGTAACCGACACCTTAACGTCGAAGATGGCGAAAAAGTGAAGGCTGGCGATCCATTAACATCTGGCGTGCCTAATGCTCACGATCTCCTAAGAATCTTGGGGCCAGACGAAGCACAACGCTACCTTGTTCGCGAAGTTCAAGAAATTTACAGCTTGCAAGGTGTCGATATCAACGATAAGCATATTGAAATTATCGTTCGCCAAATGTTAAAGAAAGTACGCATAACAGATCCAGGCGATACAAACTTTGTTGTTGGTGATCGTGTGGATAAGGTTCATCTACAAACGGTAAATCGTTTAATGGCAAAAGATGGACGTCGCGTAGCTATAGCAAAACCTATCCTTATGGGTATTACAAAAGCCTCCTTGGGCACGGAAAGCTTCATTTCAGCGGCATCATTCCAAGAAACAACACGCGTATTAACCGAAGCTGCCTTAGTTGGTCAAATTGATTACTTATATGGGTTGAAAGAAAACATAGTTATTGGTAAACTAATACCAGCTGGAACAGGAATTCCATTTTTTAACAAAAAGCATCTCGGCGAAGACATCTCTGATTTTGAAAAAAAAGCACGAGAAGAAGAACAGCTTGAGATTGGGTTAGACAAAATATCTTTGAATAATTAGAGTCCTAGAAGGCGCGTAGCTCAGTTGGTAGAGCATTGCTTTGACGTAGCAAGGGTCAGCGGTTCGAATCCGCTCGCGCCTATTTATTTATCGGACCTGTAAATTTTAAAATTAAAGTTAAATATATTTACTTATCATCGGAGTCACTTAAATGTTAACTAAAGAACAAAAAAGCAAAGCGATCGAGCAATTTAAAACATCAAAAAACGATGTCGGTTCCAGTGAAGTGCAAATCGCTCTTTTGTCTGAAAAAATTCAGCACGTTGCTGAACATCTTAAATCGTTTCCAAAAGATAGACACTCACAACTTGGCTTAGTAAAAATGGTTGGCAAAAGAAAAACATTCTTCAAGTATCTTAAAGAAAACAACCCAGAAAGCTACGCAAAAGTATCAAAATTATTAGCAAAATAATCAACATAAAGCTACGAGCAATTTTATCTATCGTTGTCGCAAGCTTGTTCTCTATAATCGTCAAAGTGAGGATCTATGAAAGTATTTAGTTTGCCCGAAATGGGATTAGAAGTTGAAATAGGCAAGTTTGCACGACAAGCAGATGGTGCCGCCTGGATAAAGGCCGGCAACAACATTGTTTTAGCAACAGTAGTAGCCACAAAAGAGCCAAAGGAATTCGCAGGGTTTTTTCCTTTGACCGTTGAATATCGAGAACGCCCGGCATCTGCAGGAAAAATTCCTGGCGGTTATGTTAAGCGCGAAGGCAAGTTGAGCGACGCAGAAGTTTTGACGTCACGCAATATTGATCGCCCAATACGCCCACTTTTTCCTCCTTATTATTTTAATGAAGTTCAAATTCTTTGCACGGTTATGTCGTCCGATGGAAAATTTCCAACAAATATTCTTTCAATTTTGGGCGCATCGTTAGCATTAACTATTTCAAAAATTCCATTTTTAGGCCCAATTGGCGCAGTCCAAGCAAGCAAGGTAAACGGACAATGGAAGTTCAATGTAACACATGCAGAAATTGAAGCGTCCGACGCCGATATTGTTATTGTTGGAACACAACATGGCATTTGCATGGTCGAAGGACATTGTAACGAAGTTGCTGAAAAAGAATTAATCGATGTGCTTTTTGATGCACATGAATTAATCAAAAAACAAATTACCTGGCAACTAGACATCCAACGTGAACTAGGAGTCAAAAAAGAAACACCTAAGAGCCCGTATGATTGGGCCCTATGGAAAGAACTCGTCAAGAAAGCATTGCCCTCAAATTTTATTGAATCCTTTTTTCATGTGTCCAAAGACACACGTGGCGAAGCTATTAACAACATGGAACAAGAGCTTCATAGCAAATATGCTCAGGAAATCAAAGAAGGTAAAATATCGGCAACCTCACTCGATTTTCTTTTCGAAAATTTGATTAAAGATGAGCTTGCTGACGTTGTTGCCCAGAAAAAAATGCGCCTTGACCTTCGTGCTTTTGACCAAGTTCGCCCAATTGAATGCGAAGTTGGATTACTTCCATGCACACATGGGTCCGCTGCATTTCAACGAGGCGAAACTCAAGCTTTATCGAGCTTGACCCTTGGAACAACACAGGATGCTCAAAAAGTAGAAACGCTTCTTGGTGGGATGAAAGAACGGTCTTTCATGCTTCACTACAACTTCCCCCCATTTGCAACTGGTGAAGTAAAACCAATGCGCGGAGCTGGCCGACGAGAAATCGGTCACGGCTACCTAGCAGAAACATCTTTCATGAACGTCCTACCAACACAAGAAGCTTTTCCTTACACAATTAGATCGGTTGTTGACGTTTTAGAATCAAACGGCTCATCTTCAATGGCAACCGTTTGCGCAACGACCCTTGCTCTTATGGATGCTGGCGTTCCTATCAAAAATATGATCAGTGGCGTTGCAATGGGTTTATTGCGCGACACATCTAATAATTATTGCATCCTCACCGACATTCTCGGCGATGAAGACGCTTATGGCCTCATGGATTTTAAAGTTACTGGAACAGAAACAGGCATCATGGCCTTCCAGCTTGATATAAAAGACAAAGTTGGATTGCCTCACGAAGTTTTTGTAAAAGCGCTTGAGCAAGCCAAGCAAGGTCGTCTTCATATTTTGAGTGAAATGCGCAAGGTGCTTGCTGCACCTCGCAAAGAACTATCGGCCAATGCCCCTAGAGTCCTTTACTTTAAAGTTCCAACAGACAAGATTGGCGCAATTATCGGACCCGCCGGTAAAGTTATCAAAGAAATTATCGCAAAAACGACTACGCAGATTGATATTTCAGATGACGGCGGCGTTAAAATCTACTCTAAAGAAAGCAAACAAGCAGCCGAAGCCGAAGCATGGATTAAAATTCTCGCCGGAGATATTGAAATCGGCGCTAAGTTCAACGGCATTATTCGTCGCATTACAGACTTTGGACTCTTCGTTGAATTGGTAGCAGGCAAAGAAGGCTTGATCCACGTTTCAACAATATCCAGAGACAAGCAACGAGATTTCGAAGAACATTATAAGGTTGGCGATACCCTTGCTATCGTTGTTACAGCTTATGATAGAGAATCTGATCGAATTCGCTTGGTTGCTCCAGAATTAGAAAACTAATACACTTAGTTATAACAATGATTTAACTTAAAGAGGTCACAAGTCTAAACGTAGACTTGTGACCTCTTTAAAAATTGATTCCTTATTTTATTTAGGGTAGAGATATGCCAATCAACACACAAAGAAAAGACGGCCGAGCCAACGATCAAATACGCAACCCAAAAATCTTTTTTGATGCCCTTGGATTCGCTGACGCCTCCGTTCTTCTCGAGCTTGGCAATACAAAAGTTCTTGCATCAATTTCGCTACAGCAAAGCGTTCCTCCTTTTTTAAAAGGACAACGAGTTGGGTGGCTCAATGCCGAGTACGCCATGCTCCCTTGCGCGACGCAGCAGCGCACCATGCGCGAATCATCACAAGCCCAACGCAACGCGCGCAGCGTTGAAATTTCTCGTCTCATTGGCCGCTGCCTGCGAACATGTATTTCACTTGAAGATCTCGGGGAACGAACAATTATTGTTGATTGCGAAGTATTGCAAGCCGATGGAAGCACTCGTGTTGCAGCAATAACCGCCGCAAGCCTAGCCCTTGAACAAGCAATTACTCGGTGGCACAAAGCAAAAAGGATCGAAAGAAATATATTTAAACATGCTATCGCCGCAATATCGGTCGGAATAATTAACGAAACAGCGCTTCTTGACCTCAATTACGAAGAAGATAGTACTGCTGACGCCGATTTTAACATCATTATGACCGCAGATGGAAATATTGTAGAAATCCAGGGAACAGCAGAAAAAACACCTGTAAGCTGGGATCAGTTTGAGCAACTAAAAAATCTTGCGACTAAGGGAATCTCAGACCTTTTTGCATGCGCAGCACAAGAAACAAAGCCTATGGAATTATTTCCAACACGCCAGCCAAAAGAACCTGCCGCTCAAAAAACTCCCCTCTTTAGCCTCAATAACAGGTTTCAAAAATAACCATCAAAGTAGATTATTATGCCACCAAGAATCACCCACTTAATAAGTTTCATTGTATTGCTGGCGCTAACCTCTTGTGGCGTTAAGCGGCAAGCTTCGTTTGATTTTTCGGTTAAAAAAGCGAACATACCTCTTTTTATCGAAATCCCCAAAAACACCTTGGTTTTCGAGAATATCTCTCCACTCGTTTATGATGTTTTTGCAGATCATTTTGAACGCATAGGTTACCACGTTATTACAAATCAATCAGATGGATATTCTCTTCGCATCACCATCAAAAGCCTTGATCCAATTTATAAGCACGTATCACCGGACATTGTCCTTTTCAATGCAACCATAAAGCTTGAAATGCTTTGCCAAATACTTAATTATAATAAGGAAGTTGTCGCTCAAAAAAACTTCACCCTTACAACCTTGACCTCAAAGCCACAAAACCCTATCTTAAATAGTGATTTTCTTGATTTTACCTATACGCGTTTGTTAAAAAAGGCAGCACCTAAAGTCGAACAGTTTTTTCGGCAACACCTGTTAAAAAGCTCGGATTAAGTTTATGGATTTTTCGTTTTTTTTAAAAGAGGCAACCAAAAATTCATTTTGGGCAAACACACCAAATATCTGTTTTCGCGGAGATGAATTTAATCCTCTTTTTTTTAACACGCTTTTTTCACATCTCGAAAAAAACGCCTTACTTCCCTATCCTAAAACTCGCCTTGATCTAACAACCACAGATAAAAAAACCGTTTTTGCTACGCTTAATCAAAGCATATTGGGCAATTGCGCGGTTTTTTGGCTAAGCAATATACTTCATGAGGGAACGGAAAAAAGCAAACAAGATATTTTTTCACTTCTTCTAAATTATCAGGGGCCACATCACATTATCTCTTTTTTACCTAAAGACGCTAAGGTTTCTCCAGGAAAAACAGTAACCATTATAGACATGCAAACCGACATCGACCAGCCAACCATTGAACTGTTATTCGCATTTTTGAAACACAATATCCAAGACAAAAAGATAGATCTTATAAAACGAATGCTCAAAGAAACAAAAACGCTCCCTATCGACACAGCATGCATGCTCATTAACTATTTAGAACTCGTAAACATCAGGCACCTTAACGATCTTGCAAGCCACCTTGCCCATATTACCCAAACCCAACCGTCACTTAACCAGTTATCCGAATATTTTTTCACCACAAATGCTCAGGGGTTTTTCTCTTTATGGACAACCGTAGAAAAAGAATACCCCGAAATGTTTTGGCTTTCTTTTTGGTCTGAACAATTTTGGAAGGCTCATCATGTAATAACCTACCTTAAAAAAAATGACTTTATAAACGCAAAACGCATGAGTTTTAGGCTTCCATACTCATTCATTAACACCCATTGGAAAAAATTTACACAACAAGAGTTGAGGCTTTTATATAACCACATTTATCTCATTGATATGAAAATAAAGCGTGGCGGGTCTAGTGATGCAGCTCTAAACTTTTTTTTCTTTTCCTATTTTTTTGAAAAGTCTCAGACAAATAACCGTAAGAATTTCGCTTAAAAAAAGGGGTGAGGACAATGTCCCAGTCGCTGTATGAGTTTTTAAAAAAAGATGTCAAAAAAATGATCACTGGAATCGGCCTAAACAATACGGGCAATATTTATCCACTTATCATGGAAGAAGTTGAACACAATGTACTTGATCTTGTTCTCCGCGAAACAAAATTCAATCTTGTTCAGGCGGCAAAGTTATTAGGCATAAGCCGCGCAACGCTCTATCGCAGAATTAAGGTCTTTGGCATCACACCAGAAACCCTACTTAGTTCAGAATATGCAAGCAACGAAATGATATCTACAAATAAGATTGAGCTGCATTCATGAAACCCCTAGCACATTTGGACCGCAAACGCGGTAGAACAATGCTCCATTTTCAGTAGAATAATCAGCAAAACTAAATTTAAAAACATTGTCATTAAAGGCTGTTGTAATGGTCGCCGTTCCATCCTTTATTCCATCTATATAGACAAGCTTATCAAGCAATACCAAAAGCGAATTCGAACCTAACAATACGCTCATTTTGGAAAACAGTTTGCTCCCGGTTTGTTTTTTACCTTTTATAGTAAGAATGCTGGCAAAATAATATAATTCTACATAAACAGGAAGTTGCGGCACGGATGAATCAAAAGAAATCGATAGCGCGTTGGTCAATGTTCCGGCTGAAGAAAAATTTAGTTGTTTTTCACCAAAAACCAAATGATCGCTCGCATTATTTTGCCCTGCGACACAAAGGCGTCCTTCAATATTCACGTCATGCAAAATAGACAACCCTTCTACCCTTAATTGTGCCGGCGCCGCCACAATTAAATCGGTGTATTCTGTTGATCTTGTTATTGTCCCAGAACATATATCACACTTTTTTTCAGCAAACACTTGCAAAGAATCGGCATAAGATATTATAAAGAATAATATAATCACTAAAAACTTTTTCATTCAATTCTCTCTTTTTAAATGCAAATCGGGTAGGAAAAAATCTTACCCGATTTGCATTTGATCAAAAAAAACTTATTTACCGAGCCCAGAGCCCCGAAAGCCCAATGCCGGGCCCTCCAGCTGGGCCACCCGAACGTATCTCATAAAGTACTGAGGCGTTAATGTCTTTTCTTAGTTTTTGTGTTGGCGAAAGATAGCGAAGAATAATGGTCCGTGAATTAGGAACCCAAGACTTTGCGTGACTATAATCACATCCTAGAGATTTTGCATAAATAGATGCCGTATCGGCCGGTTCACTCATCCCACCAGTAATATTGTAATAACTCTCGCTTATACGCGCAACTGTCGCCGTTAGTGTTTTATCCATGCGGGAAATAAGATATTTTGCCGAAATAATCTCAAGATCTGACACAATTCCGCTGCTATTTGCCATATCACCTATATATGTAACATCTACCATGCCTATGTAATTATCTATGTCTGGCAATGTTATTTGCAAAAGATCACGCGTTGTCGATGTACTGGCATCCGTCAAAATTTTTGTACCAAACATGACATCATCTTGCAAAACAACAACACCATCAAGAGACGTTGAACCCGTAATGTCTAATTTCCCATTAATTGTCGTATTGCCTGATACATCAGCTATCACAAACCGGCCCCCATCAGTATCAATGCCCCCATTAGCATGAAGAACCCCATTAAACGTCGCGTCTCCCGCAACATTAAGCGTTCCGCCAAGCGATGTATTACCCGTCAAGATTGACGCCCCTGCTACACCTAATGTACCAGCAACAGTAGTATTTCCTGATGCTGCTGACACGTTAAATTTATTTCTATTAATAGCAACATCCCCAACTACTCCAAGAGTTCCACCAACCGTTTCATTTCCAACAACAATTAATGCACTACCTAATGATGCGACACCAGCCACATTCAAAGCCCCACCAACCGACCCGCTTCCAGCTACAGTAAGAGATCCACCAATGGATGCACTTCCAACAAAAGTCGATGCTCCCGCAACACTTAACGCACCCGCAATCGCAGTATTCCCCGATGCCGCCGCCACATTAAACTTATTTGCATTAACAGCCAAATCGCCGGATACGCCAAGCGCACCACCAATTATTGCGTTTGTCTTAATTGTAGTAGCCCCGTCAACTTTTGAAACATTAAAAAGACGATTCCCGTTATCTGCTCGAACGGTAAAATCATCATAAATTATAGAGGCGCCAGAAACCGTCAATGTTGAAGACAGGCTTGATGCTCCGTTAACATTAAGATCACTATTCAAACTAGCCACACCCGTAACGCCAAGAGACCCAGAAATATTGGTATTACCCGAAGAGGCGGTAACGTTAAATGTTTGCATGCCCGTAACTCGGTTCTTGGCAATTAAATCGTCAACAACAAGTGGCGTACGAATTCGTTGGTCAGCAAATAAAGTTGAAAAAAACATCGATACCATAAAAAACAGTAAGAAAATCATAAAACCTCTCCCCCTATAAAAACCCCAGACCCTATATCACGATAATTCTAGAATAGATCAATAGGCGCGTCCAATAACACAAAACGTAAAATTGCGGCGATTGTAGCGGGAAATTAAACATTTTGTCTGTGATCAAGTATGCCAGACTTAAGATCAAGCAAGCTCCCGGCAAAAATATCAAGATTGTCGATGATAATTCCTTCGGATAAGCAAATAGCACCATCGTTATATAAAAAACATTTATTTTCCACAACTAAAGTCCCACCAGACAAATCTAATCCGGTTGTTGATACACTCAAAGATGCGCCGCTTAATCGCAATGAGGCGCTTGCATCGGCAAATTTTAATAGAGCATTATTAGGAGAAGAAGGGTTATAGTTAAAATTACAATGACGGTCAAGCCACAAGCTCCCATTGCGTTCAACAATACTTTGCTGATTGGTTGTGTAGTTAAACGTTTTTTGCCCACATATTTTAAGCTGTTCGATAATATCAAAGCGTCCAGCGTCGAACATAAAATCATCGCTCAACACAAGCATTGAATTGCGAAAAGAAAGTGTACAACTATTATCAAGGCAACAAATATTTTTTGATGATACGCCTTTAATGGTTATATTATCAAAAAGAATTGACGATCCCGGCCCATCAACAACAATTTTTCCTAACTGCCCAAGAGTTATAGACTGCCCTTTTCCATTAATAATGCATGCCCCACAAAACGTCCAGGTCATAGCAAGATCTTCATTTTTTCTATTTTTTTTAGTCGTCCCACCACCAAAAATTAATGTTGAATTTTCAGAAAAATTAACAACCTGCGTCGAAAAATCTTCAAGAATTATA
>CAZLQB010000006.1:14038-17917 GCA_964561585.1 uncultured Pseudomonadota bacterium | reverse complement strand
TTCGCCAACTCACTAATGTTGGCGATTTGGCAACATTTCAAACGTTTATCACCTTGTGCGCGGCACGTGTTGGACAACTGGTTAATCTTACGGCACTGAGCAACGATGCCAACGTAAGCGATGCAACAGTCAAACGCTGGCTTAGCATTTTAGAAACAAGTTATATTATTTTTCGCTTGCGCCCTTATCATGAGAACCTTGGAAAACGCGTGGTCAAAACCGCTAAGCTTTATTTTTACGATCCAGGCCTCATCTGTGCGCTTCTTCAGATTAAACAAGAAGATTTGGCAAATCATCCAAACAAAGGAAATATTTTTGAGTCGTTTATTATCGCGGATATTCTCAAGCATTATCATAACCAAGGCACCGACCCACGAGTATATTTTTGGCGTGATAAAACAGCACATGAAGTTGATTGCATTATCGAAGATAGACAAAAACTTATACCAATCGAGATCAAATCGGGCAGAACATTTAATTCACGATTTCTTGATGGCCTAAATTACTGGGATGCCTTAGCGCATGAAAAAAGCGTCCCAGGCTCTATTGTTTTTGCAGGCTCTTCATCCCAACCGCGCGCCCACAAATCGCTTGTCAGTTGGCAATCGATTGACGACCTATTTGTCCATGAACTTTGAGAAAAGGGCCCGCGATTGCGGGCCTTCTTTATTGTTTCAGCATTTTTTCGATTAAATCTTGTAGGATTTTTGGATTTGCCTTGCCTTGCGTTTCTTTCATTGCCTGGCCAACAAAGAACATAAAGAACTTTGGATTGCCTGCTTTATATTTGGCAACCGATTCTTGGTTAGCCGCAAAAATACGCTCGATAATCGGTATTAATACCGCTGGGTCTTCAACCTGAGTGAGGTTGCTTTCCTTAATAATCTGCGTTGGTGATTTTCCCGTTAGCATTAACTGGGTAAATACATCTTGGGCAACCTTACTATTAATGGTTCCGGCGTCTAGCGCAGCCACTAATTCGGCCAAATTTTGCGCAGTTAGTTTGGTTTGCTCAAGTTCTTGTTTATGTTCTTTTAGGTATCCAAGGACCTCGCGGAGGATTAGGTTACAGGCGATTTTAGGATTATTAATGCAGGCCGCTCCCTCCTGCACCTCCCCAGAAGTCGCGGGAACATTCACCACCAACTCAAAAAAATCTGCTAATTTTTGAGTCTCGGTCAAATTATCAGCTTCGTATGCCGAAAGACCATATTGGGTCTGAAATCGCTTGAGTTTTGTATGCGGTAATTCTGGCAAAGATTTACCGATTCGCTCAATCCACGCATCATCAATTTCCAAAACAGGCAAATCGGGCTCGGTAAAATAACGATAATCCTGGGCTTCTTCTTTTGAACGCATGCCAATTGTTTTTTGGTTTTTGCTATCCCATTGACGGGTTTCTTGAGCAATTTTTTGCCCGGTCATGAGCATTTCATATTGGCGCTCAAGCTCAAATTCAATAGCCTGGGCCACAAATTTAAATGAGTTTATGTTTTTTAGTTCGACCTTGGTACCCAGTTCTTTATCGACCTTTTTTTTGATGGAAATGTTAATGTCGGCACGAAACGAACCTTCTTCCATATTTGCGTCACTAATACCCAAATATTGGACCAGCGTTCGCAAGCCTTTCAAATAATCTCGGGCTTCTTGGGCGGACGAAATATCTGGATAACTTACCATTTCAAGCAAGGGGGTCCCGGCTCTATTTAGATCGACCAAGCTATATCCTTGGCTCGTGTGAAGGTTTTTACCCGCGTCTTCTTCCATATGAATTCTGACCAAACGAATATGCTTTTCAGAACCATCGACGCGTTCGACCGGAATATACCCTTCCTGGCAAATAGGGTCGCTATCCTGAGTGATTTGATATTTTTTGGGCAAATCGGGGTACATATAATGCTTACGCGCAAAACCGGTTTTACGGGTAATAACGCAATTGGTTGCCAACCCCAGCATAATTGCATCATCAACCACCTGGCCGTTAAGCACCGGCAAGGTGCCAGGATGTCCGGCGCAAATTGGGCAAATATTGGTATTTGGCGTGCAGCCAAATTCATTTTTACAACTGCAAAAGGCTTTTGATTTGGTTTTGAGCTGAATATGAACCTCGATGCCAATAGTTGCTTCATAGTCAGGGTACAGGTCAAGAAAACTTTTTGTTTGTTCTGCCATGATATGTCCTTAAATTTTTTCTTTTTTTGTCATCCTCGACGTGATCGAGGATCCATCCTGAAATTAAAAAGAATAAGATGGATCCTGAATCAAGTTCAGGATGACAAAATAGAATAAACGATCATTTATTCGCGATTAAGCTTGTGAACCGTGCAATGAGTATCATCATAATCTTCGCGACTTTCAAGCGTTATTTTACACCCAAGTTCTTTTTCGAGCGCCAAGATTGATGGGTATTCGCTATGCACAAGATAATCAAATATACGATGCGAAACGGCAAACAAAAGATTGCCGGTATACGCCTTTTTTACCACTTCTTCGCGCAATTTATACAACAACCCAAATCCTATGGCCCAGGTAGATTTTACAAAACCATAACCATTGCAGGTAGGGCACGAATGCGTTAGTTGTTGTAATAAGGTTTTACCAGAACGTTTACGCGTCATTTGCACAAGGTTAAATTCTGAAATCTTTAGGGTAACCGATTGAAATTTATCGCGCTCCTTGAGTGTTTTTTCCAAAAATCGTGATAGTTTTTGTCGGCTTGATGACATAGCCATATCAATAAAGTCTATAACGATTAAGCCACCAATATTGCGTAAACGCAGTTGCGTTACAATTTCATCGGCCGCCTCAAGATTGGTCTTTAAAATCGTATCTTCCATATTGCTCGAACCGGTAAATTTCCCGGTGTTCACGTCGATAACGGTCATCGCCTCGGTCGTTTCGATAATAACCGTACCACCAGACTTTAAGGCAACCTTTTTCTCCAGGGCTTTTTCAATTTGCTTATCAATCTCATAGCGATCGAAAAGAGAAGGAGGTCCCTGATAAAAACGAACCTTATTCACATATTCAGGGGTGAAATATTTAACAAATTTATAAAGCGCCTTTTGATCTTCTAGGCTATCGGTAATAACCATCTCTACATCTTCGTCCAAATGTTCACGAATGGCGCGCAAAGTAAGCGGGATATCCTCATGAATTTTTTCACAAGGCTTGGCTTTTGGGTACTTTTTCTGGATAGAATTCCAGGCAGAAATCAGGAACGCCAAATCCTTTTTGATATCCTTTTCACAACGCCCCTCGGCGGTTGTGCGAACGATAATACCCATCCCTGCTGGTAAATGCTTTTGCATAAACTCTTTAAGGCGGGTGCGCTCGTCTTTATCTTCAATTTTTTTTGAGATACCGACTTGAGGGATATTTGGCATTAATACCAAAAACTTGCCAGGTAACGCAAAGCACGTCGTAAGTTTTGCCCCTTTTTCGTGAATTGGTTCCTTAATGACCTGGACTAAAATTTCTTCACCTTCGTGAAAAATTTTGCCAACATCAAGCGAACTTTTTATCTCTCGCTCGGTTAATGGCTCGTCTGATTCTTCAAGCTGCAAAAATTCGGTGATTTTTTCGGTCGCCATTGCGCGGTCGATTTCACTAATATGCAAAAACCCGGCCTTTGGTTGTCCTATGTCGACAAATGCGGTCTGGATTCCAGGCAATACCTTAGAAACCTTGCCCTTAAAAAATGACCGCTCAAGTTCTATTTTGCTCTTGCTGTCAAAATAAATGTCCTGCAATTTGTCGTTGTCGCCTAAAATGGCAACGCGCGTTTGCCAAATCTCGTTGTTTATCAAAATTTTTTTCACGGTTTTGCCCCGCATTGTTAGGAATATAAATATTCATTTTTCAGGTGTGGATTTTTAA
>CAZLQB010000006.1:0-14028 GCA_964561585.1 uncultured Pseudomonadota bacterium | reverse complement strand
AAACAAACTGACGAGGAATGAGTAGGAAATTCACAGATTTTATGCTAATGTATGGAGGATAAAAGGAAAATAAGTATTACAATATGACAAATATCAATACTTTTAGGAAAGCCTGTAAAAAGTTTAAGTTTTCGAAGGAGATTTCTATGAAAAAGCTTGCATTACTCTGTGTTCTACTAGCATTAGTCGCATCTGGTTGTGGCAAAAAAAAGAACAAAGTCCAACCAAAAAGCAAAGCACCTGCAAAATCACGCTCAATCAAAAAAAACAAAAACCTAGCACTCAAAGACTCTGAAGATTTCTTTGATAAAGACGCCGTTTCAGATTTTGCCTTTGTTGACGACGAAAATGAGAAGAAAAACAAAGACATGGCCCTTGCTCAAAACGACTCAGAAGAAAATAGCGATGAATTGGATGAAACAAATTCAGCATTCAAACCGGTTCATTTTGACTTAAATCATAACAAGATCCGTTCTGACCAAAAGACCCTTGTTAAGGAAGATTGCAACCTTGCAAAAGAAATCACCGAAAAAGGCAAAAAAGTTGTTGTTCATGGTCACTGCTGCCAATTAGGCGCACATTCTTACAACATGGCCCTTTCGCAACAACGCGCTGAAGCAATTAAAGAAGAGATGGTCAGCAATGGCATCGCCGAAGAAAGCATCAAGACCGTTGGTTATGGCAGCGAAATGCCTCTTGTTTGGTCAGAAAAGAAAGACCGTAATTCTTTGATCAAAGAACTTGAGCCAAACAGACGTGCTGAAATTATGGTTAACTAATCTAGTTAATCATTCTATAAATTTAAAGAGGCGCAATTAAAATTGCGCCTCTTTTTTTGTTGTCGTTATATTGTTGTTTTTACGAAGCTTGTGGCAACGGTCGAGCCTTAACCCAGGCATCGAGATCGATAAGATACGTAATGAGCTCTTCTAGTTGTGAAAGGCGTATTGAATTTGGTCCATCACAAAGGGCTTTTTCTGGATGATCATGCACTTCCATAAAGAGGCCTGCAATACCTTGAATAACTGCCGCGGCTGCCAAAGGTGGAACAAATTTACGATCCCCACCCGATGAACACCCAAGACCACTTGGCCGTTGAACGGCGTGCGTAGCATCAAAAACCACCGGCTTGCCAAAACTTTTCAAGATAGGGAAATTGCGGTAATCAACAACTAAATTGCCATACCCCATGGTATACCCGCGCTCACAACCCCAAATATTGGAATTGCCTGTTGATTCAATTTTTTCATAAACTGATGGCATTACTTCAGGCGCTACAAACTGACCCTTTTTGACATGGATAACCTTGCCAGACTTCCCTGCCGCAACAAGAAGATCGGTTTGGCGGCATAAAAAAGCGGGAATTTGAATGACATCTGCAACGTCTGCTATAGCCTTAACTTGAATCGTCTCATGAACATCGGTAATTACCGGGATATTAAACTCGTTGCGCGCCTTTTCTAAGATTTTTAGTCCGGCATCAAAGCCAAGCCCGCGATAATTATTCAACGCGGTTCGATTAGCCTTATCAAAGCAACTTTTAAAAACAAACTTAAAGTTCAGCTTTTCCGATAATTTCTTAAGGTATTCAGCAACCATAAGCGTGTGTTGTTCGCTTTCAATAACACACGGCCCCAAAATAAAGAATAGCGGTGACGCATTTCCCTTAACTTCTTTGAGCCATGAAAAAGTGTTGGTCGACATGAGCACTCCTTAGGAAATTGACTTACGCTTCTTTTGGCGAATCACCAGGTCCCGCCGCTTGAGGCGCTGACGTAATGATAATACCTAGTGTTTTACAAATTTCATCCAAAATGCCATTGATAAACTTGTAAGCATCCTTTTCGGCAAACATCTTAGCAAGTTCAATAGCCTCGTTGATTACAATAGATGGAATGGCGTCCGGCTGTTGTAATTCCCATAGGGCTTGTCTCAAAATGAGTTTTGTACAACACCCAAGGCGCTCTAATTTCCAATTTTTTAAGTGTGGTTTAATTTGCTCGTCTAAATCCTTATGCGTTTCAATTGTTCCGCGAGCTAACTCGACCGAAAAAGAATTGCGTGGAATCTCGACATCAAATCCATCTTTAAATTGCTCAAGAACATCATCAAGAGAAACGGTGTAATCAAAGCGATCAACGGCATATACAAGAAAAAAAGCCAAAACACGTTCATCGCGACGCGAGGTAACTTTAAGGCTTTTTATTACCTCTTCAATATCAACGCTTTCTTCGTGAGCAACTTCTTGATCGAGTTGCTCTTGGTTGAGTTCAGCATCGACAGGAATCTGATTAATTTCGTCGTCAAACTTGTGATTCATACAGATGAGCCTTATTTTTTATCATCAACGCGTTCAATATATTTGTCTTCGCGAGTATCAACCTTAACCTTTTCACCTTCGTTGACGAAAAGAGGAACTTGAATAACAAGTCCTGTTTCAAGCGTTGCTGGTTTGCTGCCACCTTGGGCAGTATCACCCTTAACGCCCGGAACTGTTTCTTTGACTTGTAGAACCATAAACGTTGGCGGCTCAACCATGATTGGAGAACCCTTAAACTTGAGAATCTCGTAAATGGTGCCTTCTTTGAGATAGTTTTTTGAGGCGCCAAGATGCTCTTCATTAAAGTCAGCTTGTTCATAGCTCGATTGGTCCATGAAATGGTAAAGCTCATCAGAATAGAGATATTGCATTTGGCAATGCTCTAAATCAGGCTCTTCAAATTTTTCTGCCGATCTAAATGTTTCTTCAAGTATTCGGCCTGTGATCATGTTTTTTAGTTTTGTGCGATAGTAGGTTCCGCCTTTACCCGGCTTAACATTTACCCACTCTACAATAACCCAAGGTTCATTATTCCATAGAATTTTGGTAAAACCCCTGCGAAAATCAGATGTTGAAATCATGAGCAATCCTTTTTCTTAAATTAGTTGCCAAGTTAAATCATCGGTTAATACCGCATTTCCATGTCTTCGGGTTACAAAGGTAATACAGAAACAAGAGATTTGCAACCATTAAACCTCAAAACCTAGAACGAATTGCGGCATTGCTTCAGATAATAACACACAAGTCGTCACGAGTAAACGTGTGGTATCACCGAAATAGCCAGGCATTAATACAGATTGAATTTTTCACACAGAAGACGTAAGATTCGTGCTTATTTTTTGCACCAATTCGGAGATTTGTTGTTCTTCGTCTCGGTCAAAATTGGTAAGCACATAATTGGACACCTCAGCCTTATCGGCCGGACGGCCAATCCCAAAACGTAAGCGCCAAAAACCATCACCCATTGAGCCGATAATCGATTTTAAGCCATTATGCCCACGAGCACTGCCACCAAGTCGAATTTGCGTTGCGCCAAATGATTTTTCAAGCTCATCGTGAATAACCAAAATCTCTTCGGGCTTGATTCCCTTTTTTTGCAAAAAAGATACAACTCGCCCCGAATTGTTCATATAGGTTTGTGGTTTGATAGCAATAATTGATTGTAGGCTACCAGAAGCCGAAGGTACTTGTATTTCGGCAATGGCCATATCGCTCGTTGTGCGCCAGCTTCCGCCCGATTGTTCGACAAATTCATCAACAATCCTAAACCCAATATTATGCCGATTTTTTGCATATTGCTGGCCAGGATTGCCAAGCCCGATAATTGCCTTAATCGTCGTTAGAGAAAAATTTGTCTCCATATACTCTCCTTAGATATGCTTGATTATTCGCTGCACATGATCTGCAAAATAGTCAGCTACTGAACAAATTTGAAGGGGAACCCCTTCCTGCTTGATGGCCGATGTTAGCGTATCGGTAATCAAAATCTTTTCAAAGCCTGCCGACGCGAGGCGATGCCCAGCATGGTGAGAAAAAACAGCATGAGTAAAACAACCCAAAACCATTTGTACGCCATGGGCATGAAGTAACTGGCAAGCATTTGATGCCGTCCCGCCAGTATCAAGAATATCGTCAACAATTACAGCAACCTTGCCCTTGGCATTGCCCGTTAAGCCGAGCGCGACCGGGTTATCTTTGGCGATACGAACCTTATCAACAAACGTGTGCGAACACCCAAGTTCATTGGCTATCGCAATAGCGCGGTTAATTCCTCCGTTATCAGGCGAAACAATGCAAAGATCATTTTGTAGGTTTACATCTGATGGCACCACGCCCTTTATACGCTCTGCCCAAAAATGCGCGACACTTATATCGGTAAGCATGTTGCCCATGCATATAACGCTCGCCGAAGAATGAATATCACAGGTAATAACATGGTCAATACCGGCGGCCTTAAAAACCTTTGCCCACATCCCAAGGGGGCCGGGCTGAGTGGACGACGGGTCCTTTTCTTGTCGTGCATAAGGAAGATAAGGCAAAACAGCAATAATTGATGTTGCCCCGGCAATTTTTATAGCTGAAACGATATGAAGAAATCCGGCAATATGATCATTTATGGAGCGATATGCGTTCCCATACTCGAACATAAGATCTATCTGAAAAACAACAATCGCCGTTTTATTGATAAGTTTTTCTTGTTGTTCAAGCGTAATGGAGGGCTCGGTATCAGCAAACCAATCAAGATGAAATTCAATAACGGGGGCATGTATATGTGCAGCAACTTTTTCAACGATTAGTGATTTCGTTCCAATAACAACCAGCCCCGCCATGATACCCTCATCTCGTTATAATTTTTTTTATTCTCTGCCAAATGGATTGGTTTTTTTGATCGATTATTGTTTTGATTGTTGTTACCAACTTGCTCCATTCGGGCAATTTTGAGTTCAATGCATGCAAGCGCTTCCACTGCATAAAAGAAATCGCTGGAATACCGCAAACGGTTTCACCATCTTTGAGGTCATGCATAACAGCGCTTTTGGAAACAACTTTGACACCATTTCCGATGACAAGATCGTTTTTGATGGCAACCTGTCCCCCGATTTGGCAACCTATGCCAATTTTGACACTTCCTGCAATACCGGTTTGAGCAAGAATAGCGCAAGCATCGCCTATGATTACATTGTGTGCAACATGCACCCCGTTATCCATTTTTACGCCATTACCAATGATTGTTTTATCAAATGAGGCTCGATCAATTGAACAATTGGCTCCAATTTCAACCATTTTGCCAATGCTCACAATGCCAATTTGTGGAATTTTGCGTAAACCCTGGCGCGTTACTTCGTAGCCAAAACCATCAGACCCAATAACAGCCCCAGAATGGATAATGGTCCCATCTCCAATCTCACTGTGGTCGAGTATTTTTACCCCAGGATGGACAAGTACCCGTGAGCCAATGTGGCAGCCCCTGCCCACAAAAGACAGTGCCTCAATGGTTGAATTTTCACCAATTTCTGCTCCGGCACAAATTACGGTACCGATCCCAATTGTCGCAGTATTGTGTACATGCGCCTGCTTGCTGATATATGCGTATGACGGAGTTACCAAAAACTCATCTAGCTGCTGATTTGCTTTTTGAACATAATCAATAATCTTAGTAAAGGCGGTCAAAACATCATCAACTAACAAGTATGGCTTGCCAGCGATTACTGGCTTTGTTGCTAAAATGACCCCGGCTTGGCAACTTCTAATTTTTTCAAGCGAAACAGCATCAAAAACCGATGCATCGCCGCGATCAAGTAAAACGGCCATATCGTCTTTGCCGGCAACTTCAAGCGATAAAATGTTTTTGATAATAAGGTCTGGATTTATTTCTTGGATTTTTGTGTTAATCAGCTCTGAAAGAGCTTGTATAGAAAGATTGAGTTCCATATTTTGTCCTAACGTGCTGTAAAAAAAGGGGAGCTTAACGCTCCCCTAGGAATTTGTTATGCAACTTTAATGTCTTTTTTAGGTTCAACTTTGGCGGCTGTTTTAACCGTTGCTGCCGTGGTTTTAGCGTTAACCGATTTTGCAAGATATTTTTCATCAACCGCTTTTAAAACAACATCTGTTTTATCGATGGCTTTTGAAGCGAACAAAATGCCTGGCATAATATTCGGATTTTTATCAACAACCATTCCCCAGTTTTCTTTTTCTGAAACGTCATTGACAATTTTGAGTTGTTTTTCACGCAAAGCTATTTGTTTTTTCTGAATATCGCCGCGCAATACTTCTTCTTTATCGGCAAGATCACGTTCGATATCTTTTTTGGCTTTTGTAATTGCATCAGTTTTTTCTTGTAAAGCATCTTGGCTAAGAACTTTTGATTTTTTGCTTATATCTTCTTGCATATCAACAAGATTTTTTTGGGCGCTTTTTACTTGAACCTGAAATTTTTCGATTTCCTTTTGGATTTGAGATGCAACTACTTTGCCCTCTTTTGATTCCTGCATAATTTTTATGCTATCAATAGAAACAAGCGATGTTGATTCATTTGCTGCAATTAATGAAAATCCAAATACAAGGCCAGTTCCGACAACTGTTAACATCTTTTTCATAGAAGCTCCTTTTGAGATTTTTTTTGATGAGATACTTTATCATATCAAGGGTTCATCGTAACCTTTTTCTCTCGGCCAGTCAATCCTCGCCAATGAAGAAAAATAGCGTCACTTAAAAAATTTCACTAATTGTTTCTTGAATGCGCTTGGCCGATATATTTGACCCCATCGCACTATAGAATTCATCATCATATTCGCGTGTTTTTATAACCACCGGCATCGGCACAGCGTGCCCCATAACAAGCACCTGTTTTTTTGTGTCCAATGTTGCCAATATTGATCGTAAACCGGATGAATTATTCACCCCGGTAAGTACCGCCTGAATATCTTTTTCATCGTTCAAAAGCGCAACCAGTTTGGTGCCTATTTGTGAAATAATCTCCGAATCAATACCTGATGGCCGCTGATCAACAACCAAGAGCGAGACATAATACTTACGCATTTCGCGCGCAATATTACCAAATATGGTCTGCTTTGCCGTAACTGCATTAAGAAATTTATGTGCTTCCTCAATGGTAATCATAAGCTTTCTGGGCTCATCGGCCTTGTTTTGGCTGGCTAGGAATTTTTCTGTTTTACCCACATACGCTTCGTGAATACGTCGGGTAATGATGTTGGCAACAAGTAAGTAGCATAGCATTGAGGTGTGATTACCAAATTCGAGCACAACACTAATCCCGCGATCTAAATTTTCCATAAGCCTATCGATAACCGAAGGACCCTGGTGATCTTTTTTTAAAAAGGGAAACCGCTCAAGCCGCTTGAGCTTGCGATAAAGAGCCCCAACCGATTCGGCATGCGCACCAACCTCTTCAGCAAATTCTTTGACCGTCCCCTCTTGTTCCAAAAGTACTTTAAGCCAATTTCTACGATATTTGCTGGCAATTAAGTAGGCCGCTTCAAGTGCCGTTGGGTGGAGATTAAGTTCATCCTGAAGCGTAAGAACGTCCTCAACCCTAATATCCTGATAACCAAGAACAACGTCAAAATCGGGAGCGCATCCACGTCGACGCGTTGATTCTGGATCAAGTGAGAAAATTGAAACCTTGCTCGGGAAAAGTGTCTTTAACCCTTTAACAAACGATTGACCTTCGCCTTCTTTACGCGCCTGAAAGCCATATTCACTGTGCATATCAAAAATAAGATTTACCGCTTTATCATTTTTAACAAGACCCGCCAAAATAAGGCGCGTGATAAATGTTTTCCCGGTTCCTGTTTTGCCAAAAATACCATTACTACGCTCGGTAAATGCGTGCAAATCAAGGCAAACGGGCGTTGTCATATCCAACGGCGCACCAATATTAAAATACTTGTTATCAACCTTTTCATCGCCAAAAATTTCGGCCACTTCTTGAGCACTTGCTTCGTATACCGGTGCAAAATGGGCTGGTATCGTTTTTACCGGCATGCGATGCTTGTATTTATCAAGCATAAGCATGGGCCGCAACGTTACCTTTGCGTACATATCGCGCTTTTTGAGCAGGCTTGTAAGAATTTTTTCGTCTTCTGTTGGTGGAAAAAGAAGAATATCTGGATGCGTAACCTCAAGCTCAAGATCGGTGATAAGCGAAAAAAAGGTATGTTGCTCACCAACAATAGAAACGAATTTACCTGTTTTAATTTCTTCAAGCGAACAATCATGCCCAAGGCGCATAACCAAACCTTCAACAAGAGAACCGGATAATATGTGGCCTAATTTTTTTCTACTCATAACATGGTCTCCTTTCAGGGAGGTGAAATTGGCATTCAATCCTTTGTTTATAACAATCCATAAATTTGTCACCCTGAGCACGATTCAGGGGCCATCCTGATTTTAATTTAAGAAGCAAAAGAGATGTAAGAACAAGATGGATGCTGAATCACGTTCAGCATGACAAAATAGGAATAGCTATTACTTAATTTTTGTTTCTTTCAACATTCTTTATAAAGAGAAATTACCGTAAAGGCAATCGCTTGTGTTTTTTCATGGGCAAGAGAAAGATGTAAGGTTAATTGTGGCAACGGCTGACCAATTTTTTCATACAATGGTTGCCAGTTAACCGAATAAAGTGGGGTTCCAAGTGGACTCAATACCACCGATACGTGTTGGGCCGCAAACATAAATGAAAATGTTTTGTCTGGGTTAATATGCAAAGAAACAAGCGCTGCGCTTAAAGCTTTATAAAGAGCCTCTTTGGCTGCAAACCGTGCCGCTAATTTCTCGGCAATCTGTTGCGCTTGGGCTCCAGAGATAATGCAATCTATTATTTCTTGCTCAGAAAAAATTGATGTTAATTGTTTGTGCGGAGCCGTAATCCATGGAATAAAGCGAGCCACCTCAACAATATCGGTTCCTATCCCAACAATCATAATGCTTGCTCCATTTTTTGATCAAGCGAACGATACATAATTGCTTCTTGAATATGAATACGATCAATTGCCTCACTTGCTTGAAGATCGGCAATGGTCCGGGCAATTTTTAAAACTTTATGGTAACCGCGCATGCTTAAGTGTAATCGATCAAAGGCAAGTTTCATGATTTGCTCAGCCTCTGGGGTAAGAGCACAATATTTCTCAACCAAATCGGAAGTCATTGCCGCGTTACGCATTGCACCAAGCCGTTTGATTTGGGCATCCCAGGCAACCGTAACCTCTTGATACATTTCCTGTGAGTTTTTGCTTTTAAGCGATGCCTTTTTCAGGTCATCATAATGAATTGAGGCAACGTTAACATGAAGATCTATTCGGTCAAGAAGCGGGCCTGATAGTTTAGCTAGGTATTTTGCAATTTGGGCCGACGAGCAAACACATTTTTTCTTATCCCCATAATAACCACAAGGACAAGGGTTAAGCGCAGCAACAAGCAAAAATGCTGCTGGATATTCAATTGACCCATTTGCACGCGAAATAAGTACGTGCCTATTTTCTAATGGCTCTCGCAAAACTTCAAGCGTTGAACGATGAAATTCGGTAAGTTCATCTAAAAACAAAACTCCGTTATGGGCAAGGCTAATCTCCCCGGGACGAGGGTTAGAGCCACCACCAACCAACCCGGCTTGTGAAATGGTATGGTGCGGACAACGAAACGGCCTTTGGGTAACAAGAGAGTCTTTGCCCAATAATCCGGCGATTGAATAAATTTTTGTTGTTTGAATAATCTCATCAAACGAAAGTGGTGGCAATATTGTAGCCAATCGCTTTGCAAGCATTGTTTTGCCCGAGCCCGGAGGTCCAATAAAAAGAATATTATGGCCGCCTGCCGCAGCAATTTGCAGTGCACGCTTTGCCTGAAGTTGCCCTTTAACATCTTCAAAATCAAGAAGATGTTTATGCTGATAAGCAATGGTATCAAACGTTGAAGGGGTAGGAGTAATATGTTTTTCGTGTCGTAGATAAGCAACCAATTCGGTCAGCGACTCAACGCCAATAATCTCAATATCTTTAATAAGACTTGCTTCCTGGGTGTTAATTTTTGGTATAACGAGGCGCTTTTTGCCATTTCTAAGGGCGCTGTGAGCAATTGACAAAACACCATGCCCCGGGCGAATATTCCCATCAAGTGATAATTCCCCCAAAAACAAGGTCTCATCAATAAATTCTTGGGTCAGTGTTAAAAACTTAGCCGCCTGCAAAATACCAATGGCTATAGGAACGTCAAAAAGAATGTGCTCTTTTTTGAGCGTTGCTGGGGCCAAGTTGACCGTTATCGTCCGTTCGGGCAAACCAAAACCACTATTTTTGATCGCGGCACGAATGCGCTCGGTACTTTCCTTGATTGCCTTGTCCGGAAGCCCAACGATCAAAAATTTAATAAGCCCAAAAGCAAGGTCTACTTCGACCTCAACTAAGTGAGCCTCAATACCAATGGTCGTTGCTGAGTAAACTTTAGCGTGTGATAGCATATTTTTTCAATTAGTTAATAATCATTGTTACGTGTTATTTCATCAATCAATACTTAATAGCATTATTTTTTCAATAACTCAATAAATCATTAATTCCTATTTTTTACGTTAGGTAGAAATTTTATCTAAATAATGCTTCTTATTTTTCAGTACCACTTTTGCACTATATACAGCGCTCTAGTAAAAGCAAAAACCGCAAAAACTATTTTTTAACGCAGCATTAATTTCAGATTTAATTTTTGCCGGTAGGCATTAAAGAATATCTGCCCTAGAGTTGTTAAACGACATCCCTTTTGTATTTTCATAAAGCGCAAATTCGTTCTTAGCGTTGTAAATTATTAACCCTTACTAATTGCTGGAGGAATTACCTTATGAAAGATCGCATACGACTGAATATCGGCCTTTTTGCCGCCTTGATAATAACCCTCAGTTGTTACCTTGATGCGCAGAACAAGGAAACGCTTGCACACAAAATACTCACACACGAAGAAGTTGCGCTTATCAATGCGTTTCCCGAAATTCAATTTGCCTTCGTACCCGATAATATACGCAACATCATGGTAAATGCTCATGAAGCATCGGGTAAAAATGCTGATGAGGATGCCTTTTGGGTTAATCACCTTAGAACTGGTGGACACATTACTTGTTATACATGGATGCTTGGCCAAATTCCTAAAGCAATTGCAATAACTGATCTCGAACAAAAAAAAACACACCTAGATGAATACAATAAAGAACTGGAAAACTTCGACTTAGCCCTTATTTCAAACATAAAAAACAGCTCGCCAGACATCCTTCGAAGCTGGTGGTGGTGGGGTAATGATCCAAATAATAGCAATCGAAATCATGATGACGATTGGTGCAACCATGGCGATGATCATTACGAAAACTTTTGTTGTCAACCTGGCCCAACAGGCGCAACGGGGCCCATGGGGCCAACCGGCGCTACAGGAACACAAGGCCAAATTGGTCCTACGGGTTTAATGGGAGCAACCGGACAACAAGGCCCGATCGGACCAAGTGGAAACACCGGCGCTACAGGACCTCAAGGCCTTATTGGACCAACCGGGGCAACGGGCGCAAACGGACTACAAGGTCCAACTGGTCCTGCGGGTGAAGGCGGAGAAGGCTCGATAGGGCCAGTAGGCCAAACTGGACCCACTGGAGCTACAGGAGGAATAGGGCAACAAGGAATAGCTGGCCCTGCTGGCGCACCCGGCACAACAGGAGCCACAGGCGCTCAAGGACCAACGGGGCCAAAGGGGTGCCACGGGAAACAAGGAGCCACCGGACCAAAGGGATGCCATGGTGAAGATGGCGCTACCGGACCTCAAGGACCAATCGGACCGATGGGACCAACAGGTTCTACTGGTGCCACAGGCCCGCAGGGCGCAACAGGGCAAATGGACCCCACAGGAACTCCGGGGTCAACCGGCCCTGAAGGCGCAAAAGGTCAAATCGGTCCTACGGGTGTTCAAGGCATAATAGGTCCAATGGGGCCAACAGGCGCTATCGGCGCTACAGGCCCACAGGGTGTAATAGGGAATATTGGTCCGACCGGATCCACTGGGGCAACCGGCCCGCAAGGCATAATTGGTCCAATTGGATATTCAGGTGATGACGGCGCTACCGGGCCGCAAGGACCTATCGGCCCCATGGGCCCAACAGGTTCTACTGGCGCCACAGGTCCGCAGGGCGTAGCAGGTCAAATAGGCCCTACAGGCAGTACCGGATCAACAGGCCCTCAAGGAGAAATCGGTCCAATTGGCCCTACGGGCGCTCAAGGCGTGATCGGTCCGATGGGCCCAACAGGCGCTATCGGCGCTACAGGCCCACAGGGCGCTATAGGGAATATTGGTCCTACCGGGTCAACTGGAGCAACAGGCCCACAAGGCATAATTGGTCCAATAGGTCCCACAGGTATTCAAGGTGTAATTGGACCAATGGGACCGACAGGTATTATCGGCGCGACTGGGCCACAAGGTTCAATTGGTCTAATAGGTCCTACCGGGGTCACCGGACCTACCGGTCCGCAAGGTTTTGTTGGCCCAATGGGCGCAACTGGCGCTACAGGATCACAAGGCAATACGGGTGCGCAGGGTTTAATAGGTCCTATGGGACCTACCGGTTCAATAGGCGTAACTGGCCCACAAGGAATACTTGGTCCAATTGGGCCTACCGGGCACACCGGAGCAACCGGCCCACAGGGTTTTGTTGGCCCTGCCGGCGCTACTGGAGCAACTGGAGCTAGCGGTCCATGCGGTCCTCAGGGGCCTAAAGGCGACTGTTGCCATTGCTGCCACAGTAGCGAATGCCATGGATGCTGCGAAATGGGTCCTATGGGACCAACAGGCCCATGCGGGCCACAGGGAGCCGTTGGTGCAACTGGTCCCGCGGGAACGCAAGGTCAAATTGGGCCTACCGGAGCAACTGGCGCAACAGGTTTGTTGGAATATGCATTTGCCACAAATATGACAACAACAACAATCCCGGCGCATGGAATTGTTTGTTTTAGCAATATCGGCCCATTTCACGGCATAATCCCGCCCGGCCACCATTTTGGACATCACTACGGCCATCATTATGAATGGAATGGCGAACACCACTTTGAAGAATGGCCCGAAGATCATTTTGAGCATAATTGTGAAGAGCAATATGAACATAGCCACAACCGCCATTGCTCAACCTTTATTTTACCGCATGCTGGAACTTATTTTTTTGAATATTATGTGCGCGGCAGTACAGGAATAATTGGACAAGAAGATGTCTTGACCTTTGAATTGCTGGCAAACGGCGTCCCATTACCAGGATCTCAATTTGCTAGCGACACCAGGTCGCTTGATCTTAGAAGTACTGATACGCTCAATAAAATAAGAACCGTCTGTGGTTTTGTAACAGCAACCTTGGCAGCCTGGACAAAAATAAAACTCCACAACATCACTAATATGGGCACCCAGTCAGTTAACTTAGAAAATACAAGCACAAATGCGTCGATTCAAATTGAACGGTTGGCATAATAATTGATTTCTTATGCCAAAAGGGAGGCGATTATATTAATAAAGCGCCTCCCTTTTTTTAAGAGTAACCATGAAGAAATTTTTTCGCGAAATATTTCTTTTGTTTTTTTGCACAACATTTTTCCACATTGTGCAATCAACCACAAACGCAATACACGAACCGCTCTTGGTAATTGTTCTTATGGTCAAAGATGAAGCGCCGGTTATACGGCAAACACTGCAACCCTTTATTGATGCCGGTCTAGATACTTTTTTAATTCTCGATACAGGCTCAAGTGATAATACGGTCGAATTAACAAAAAGTTTTTTTGTTGAAAATAATGTACCCAACGCGGTAATCAAACAAGAACCATTTATTGACTTCTCAACATCACGAAACCGCGCGCTGCAATTGGCCAAAGACTCTTTTCCTAACGCATATTTCATGCTTATGCTCGACGCAGAATGGTATATGCATAACGTTAATGGGCTTATCCAGTTTTGTGAAACACACAAAACAAACCCCAACCCCTCATACCTCATACGCATTATGAATGCCAACCTTGATTTTTATACGGCGCGCCTTATTCGCTGCACATCATCGGTACAATTTGTTGGCAAGGTCCATGAAGTTATTAACCAGGTTGCCACAACCAAAGTCCCGCCCGATTGTTTCTTTGAGTTACGGGTTACAGAATATAAAAAAGAAAAATCGCGCAAAAGGTGGAGCC
>CAZLQB010000005.1:0-20990 GCA_964561585.1 uncultured Pseudomonadota bacterium | reverse complement strand
TGCTTGAGTTTAAAAATATTGTTGTAAGCGTAAAATCGCTTAAAGACGTATCGGCAAAATTTGGACAAAATTCACCAATGATTGTGCAGACTGTTTCTAATATCAAAAAGTTATTTGAAAAACTTAGTGGGCTTGTAAGTCCTCCGCAATATGGACTTAATGTTAGTTCGACAAAAACATCTTCCTCATCTTATTCAGATTCTTCTTTGTCGGGTGATTATTCTGGAATGGGTGGACGTTCAAAGTTTCCGCAGGAATATGGTAGCAATGATTATTTGGGATAAGTTTAACGATATGAAAAGATATTTAGGTTTTGGTTTTTTATGCACGGCTATTTTGAGCGGTTCGCTTTATGGGCAGCCAGAAAAAATGGTTGTTAATGGTGGGGCAATTAAGCTTGAGCGATTAAATAATGAACGCATTAAAGCTTCTGCTGAGCAATATCAACAGGTGTTAAAGCGGTCAGGCTTATATAAAAAAATAGTATATATATCAGGCGGGGTTGCTGCTCTTGGTTTATTAACGTTGCTTTATGTGAAATTACATAATAACGACGACCACGCTCAAGGCCCAAACATTAGCCAAGCAGATAAAGATCGTGTTGAGTTTGACTTGAAAAAGGCCAAATTAGATAGATTCAAATTTTGGCCAAGCATTTGGCAAGCAGGATCGGCCGGCGCGGCGTTTGCGATTTATTCTATTATAGGATCACGCGTTACCGATGCGTTGTCATCAGCCGGAAAATGGGCCGAAACAGGGTTTGGTTTATTCTTGTCCAATAACAAAACATTCGAGTGTGAACGGCTTGTTGGGACCGTTGGACAATCGATTGGCGATATTATGCCCGAATATATGCTGGCATGCGAGCATGCTTTAGTATTAGGCGGTAATGACCCTGTTGCGTTATCGTTTGTAACTTTTTTAGAGCACGATATTATCAAGCAACAGGCCGCATTTATTTACGCTATCGAACATGCAATTGCTTTTTTATCGGAGCTTCAGCTCTATAATGGTAAAAATAAGGACGCAGAAATACAGGTATTTGATGAACAAGTTTGTGCTTTTGTGAGGGTGCTGGGGGCATATTCAGATGCGCTTGAACAAATGCTTAATGAGCCGCTTGGCGATAATAAGCTTGTCCTATGTAAAAAGGTTTCTTTGTTTTCGCAACAAATGTATAACCAATCGGGCCGATTTGTTGACGGGTGTAGGCGCCTTGCGACGGAAGTGTGACCGTTATGTTACGCGCCCGATTATTCTCGTTATTATTCATAGGTGCTTTATGCATAGCCACTGCTTTTGGTACTGACAAAGGGGTTAGTGCCCCCCAAATTGATGCCGAAACATGCGCGCAAAAATTCTATGACGAGTATTTGGCAAAATACTATCCCAAAGCATTAGTTATTCGAAGTAATTTCTTTACCAATAAAGATCCTATCCAGGTTGCCGGCGCGTTGGCCGCATTTACCGATTTATTGGCAACCGAGCCGTGGTTTTATGTTTCAAATCAACCTGAGGGTTTTAAGTTGGCGCGGTATTGGGAATTTATTATTGACCAGTGTTCGCTTATTAATTCATACCTTAAAAGAGCATACATAAACATTGAAACAAATACGGTATATGTTCCTGATTATTCTTTAGATTGGAAAGCGAGAAAAAAGCAGACCAGGCTTCTCGATTATCTTAAAACATCTCATAATGCCATATATGGGGCTTATTACGCCCTTGCATTTGATTATTCGATTAAGCTTTTTAACGAAGGTATTTTGCTTAAAGATTTTACCAAGGCAACACGGTATTTTGCTGATTTAGAGTTTATGATGGAAAAATTACAAGGAACGGCCTACGAAGCCGAATACCAAGAGTTTATGAAAATCGTTAAAGATCTTTTGGCGTTACTTAAGCGTAAGCGTGGCGCGGCAAATGCGGCATTGTTGGATCGTTTATATGGTGATGACGAAAAGGCAAAAAAATATGCACAAGAATCCTTGGCGCTGAGCAAGGGGGGTTGATATGAATGCCAAAGGTTTTTTAAGAGCGTTGTTTTTTTTATGCACCACAACATGCCTTAACGCCGAAAATTCTGAAACCAAAACCTTCAATAACGATTTTATTCACAGCTTTGTTAAGCACTATGAATTTAATCTTGAGGGGCGGTATACGCACGAATACCACCCGTTTTTACTAGAAAAAACTGCCGAGAGCTTTGATCAACTTGAACAACACCTGGGCAAAGAGGGCCTGGATTTGGCCGGGCGCATGGTTATTTTTGGTTATGAAGAAAATGCGGTGCCATCGTATTACACCAATTTTTGCAAGCCAACCATTAATGACGAAGCTATCTTAAAAAATAATGTGGGCTGGTCGGTCAAATTACATAATCGTTTTGGTATTATAACCGGATTTTTGTTTAAAGATTTTAATGAGCTTTGTGCGCAGAAGGTTGGTTTGCCAGATGCTATTTTTGAACATATTAATCCACAAAGCATTTTGGTTTTTGATGATATGGCGTCAATATTTCAGGAGCATGCATTTGGGGAAGCTCTTGGCTTAATGAATCAGGCTCGTGACTCGGTGACTCGTTCGTATGTAAAAAATGATATTCCCGCGGTTCTAGAAAAAGTTGTTAAGTTTTGGCAAATGCTTTACACCAGTGATTTTAGGGTTGGAAATAAGCAATTTGCCGGTACGCAGGATATTCTTTTTTCGGTTGAATATCTTAAGCATTTAATTCGGTCGCCGTTGCCGTTTATCAAATTTTTTACCGGACCGGATATTACCTACCCGATCGAAATTTCTTGTAAGCAAGAAAAGGGTGCAACGCTTAATGCCCAAGCATTTGTCAAAACATTCGTCAAAAAACTGCAGCCGGTTAATGACCAAGCAACGGTATACATATTTTGTAGTTTTGTTGATGGCGTGGGCAAAAGCACGATGCTCGGAAATATCAAAAACTGGATGAAATATGGTGATGATTGCGATGCATTTGATCATGTTGACAATACATCATCGCAGTTATATGAGCTTTTTAAATTCAAAGATAATGTATATATTGCCGATTTGCCGGCACAAATAAGTCACTTTAGTTATAAGCCGGATGGCGTTGTATTTGTTGATGCAAAGACCGAATATAAAGAGGCGCAATTGCAGGAAATTGTGTCATATGCTCAGGAGCACAAAGACCAATTAATTGAACAATACCGGGCTTTATTGCCAAGGGTTCAGGCGATGATCAGTAAAAAAGGGTATTTTGCCGCTGAGCTTTGTGATACACAAAATATTTCATCATGGTTTGTAAAAAACTTGTTTTTGTTACACAAGGAAAAAGAGAACCGTTGGATCCCCTTTTCATACCAAAATAAAGCGTACCTATTTCATGCCGATCAACCATGGGATATTCGGGTGCTTCAGCCATTAAGCATGGTAAAATCTGAGGGGCTAAAAAACATTGCGGCCGAGCAAATGTTCTTTAATTCTGGGGTAAGGTTTCCATTGGTTTATCGTGAATTTTTATCGGCCCTCGTTAAGGGAATTAAAGACAAACAAATTGGCAAGGTGGTTTTTGTTGATTTTTTGAGCATGTACCCGCGTTCTTCTCGTGAAAATATCCGCATTAATTATCTACAACAACAAATGGCCTTATTTAATAAGGGGTTTGATGTTAAATATAGTTTATATCGTGATTTTGTGAGTGGCGGCGAATTACTTCAGAGCCTCCTTAACCGTTCTTCGCGTACCAAAATTGCAGATGCTTTGGAATTAGAGTCATTGGTGCGGCTTGTTCTGAGCAATATTATTGATGATGCGCGGTATGCCGATAACCTCAAAGGAATTGAATTAAAGACATTAACCGAATTGATTGATGAATTGCTTAAGCTTGTACCCGCTGTTGATAGTGCCTGCGTCCATGATTTAGTTGCAAAGAAACTAAAATCAGAAACGGCGGTACTTGATCAAACATACGGTTTATCAAAGCCATTCGTAAATATTCAGCAATTTAAATTATCGGCGGCAATGGCGTTTTCTGACGCATTGCAACAGTTTTTTACCGAACATTTTGTACAAAGCAAATTGAATAATTTGTGGGAAGATTGTGGTGATATTATTTTTGATGTCTCTCATCAAAAATATGAGCAAGGTTACTTGCATGATGTTGTCTTTAAAACTCAATCGGGCCGTTCAGTTCGCGCCTTATATGCGCTTACCGCTGACTGCAAAAACGAGAGTATTTTAACGCCGGCGTTACGTTTAATGCGGTCCCAATGGTTTATGGCTTTATGTAATTTGTTTTATGCCGAGAAGGTTGGCAACGAGTTATATCGGTTGGAAAGGGATGCTTTTTGGGTCCCGCCTTTATTGCTCAAAAATGGGCCTGATGGGTTAATTTATTTGGTGCAGCCAGTGCATTTTGATGAGTGGGATAAGGAAAAAAAGATTTCACCACAAGTGCATAATATTTTCTTTTATTTTAATGTTGATGCAGTTTGTGGGCATTTTGGTGCTTTTGATGAACGGCCATATTTATTGGATTGGAATATTAAAGGAACCCAGCGTGGAATTTATGCGTTTGATTGCGATCTTGAGAAAGCAAAAAAAGGGAGTTATACAGCATCAATAATAAGTTTGTGGGTCAACCGTTATCAAGTTGATCGAGGGCCGCTCGTTTTTCCGGCCTCAGATTTATATGAGAAGTTCAAAGATAGTGTTCTCATGAAAAGTGAATTAGAGGTGTTTTCCCGTGCCGCTGTGCGTAATGGTGAATTTCGTCCCAGCGCGGGAGCTGGCATTTTGGGGGGCAGTCGGACAACTTATTCAGGGGATAAAAAACATCGTTCGGTAGTAAAAAAACTTATTCGTTTTTGTGCAACGCTTAATATGGTGGTCAAAGATCCCGATGAGGATATTGTTGTTCGTTACGGCAACCGTGATGATTTTAAGGCGGCCATAAAGTTATTTGAACAAGTAACGTTGCCTAAATATTTTGGCATGTATTATTCAAAGGGCTTATTCAAGCGTTATGATGATATTCAACCATACCCTTCATGGTCTTTTTGGGATGAAATAGACGAGTGACGTTATTCAATTGCGATATCAATTCCTTGTAGCTCAATTCGAGCAGTTCCGTCCCACTCATTTTTTGTTACATAGGCTGCGATATGAAACGGATTATCTTGTAGCTTTGATAAAACCGAATAAAGTTCCGGCCGATTAAAAAATATGACGGGTTTGATAACACCATTCGAAAATACGGTGCATTTAATGTGTCTATCTTTGAGCAATATTGGTTGGCGGAGCAACGTAACATTTTTTATCCAGAATGCCGGTTGCGGGTTTTGGTTGCCAAATGGTTCAAGTTGTTCAAGATCGGACCAGCATTTGCCATTGAGTTCAGGTAGATCGACGATAGCATCAAGTTTTAACTTTGGGACCAGGTCGGCTGGACTAACCAGAGAGAGTAATCGTTTTTCAAGTCGCTCTTTGAGTTTAGGAAGATCAGCGATAGCTAGTTTAAGGCCGGCGGCAAAAGAGTGTCCGCCAAAATTAATCAAAAGGTCTTGGTTTGCCTGTAAGGCGTCAAAAATATTAAATTCAGGAATTGAACGGCACGATCCTTTAGCTATTCCATTATCAATATGAAAAAGGAGCGTTGGGCGGCCATAATTTTGCATAAGTTTGCCGGCAACCAATCCAATAATACCGGGTGGCCAACTTGCGCTTGCAGCAACAATAACATGCTCAGTTTCAAGATCAATGCTTTTGTTGACGATTGCGCTCTCAATTTCTTCGTAAATGGCCCGTTCAACTTTTTTACGTTCATCATTCATGGTTTTGAGGATTAACCCAATCCGATCAACTTCTTGGCGATCTGAGCTGATGAGAAATTTTACCGCTTCGCGGGGATTGCTCATGCGGCCAAGGGCATTGATTTGAGGGGCTATCATAAAACCAATATCCAAAGAATTATACGTAGTTTTATTCAAATTAACGTTGTTTGCCAATACGGTGAACGCATGACTTTGGTTTTGTGTTACTTGCGCCAACCCATGTCTGACCCAAAATCGGTTTTCTCCAACCAGTGGCGCAATGTCGGCAATTGTTCCGAGCATAAGCAGTTCATAAAGTTTTGTGGGTAAATGTGCAATTCCCTTTTGTTCATAAATAAGGGTGATTAGTTTAAAAATAACACCAACTCCAGCGAGTTCTTTAAATGGGTATGTGCACGTCGCTTGGTTTGGGTCAATGATGGCGAGCGCTTTGGGGAGTTCTTCTTGGGGGCGATGGTGATCGGTGATAATAAGATCAACGCCAAGTTCATGGGCTTTGTTAGCGGCTGCGATTGCTGTTATGCCATTATCAACCGTTATTATAAGACGGTAATTATTTTGGTGGGCTCGCGTTACAGCGTCGACCGAAAGGCCATAACCGTCTTTTTGCCGTGATGGCAGAAAGTAGTTAATGCTTGCGCCAAGCGGCATGAGCGCAACCAGCAGGAGTGATGAGGCGGTGATACCGTCAACGTCGTAGTCACCAAAAATGAGTATTTTTTCTTGTTGATCAATAGCTTTCAATAGCCGAGCGGCCGCTTTTTCGGCACCGTCAAGCAAGCTTGGATGAGCAACATCCTTTTCCATACTGCTGAACAAAAATTCATTAAGTGCTTGGCTTGTGGTATAACCACGATTATAAAGCACATGAGCAATCGGCATGCTCAGGCTATGAGCGCAAGCAAGCGCTCGAACCAAATCATTATCGGCCGTTGGCAACGTCCAGTTGTATTTTTGGCCTTTTATGATCGGCTGAGGTGGCGGTGTTTTAATTTTCTTTGTTCTGGCTCTTGTACTGCTTTTAGTTTGGGTTTGCATTACTCTTTAACTGGTTTGAGCGTCGGGAACAAAATGACATCTTTAATCGATGTTGTGTTGGTTAATAGCATAACCAGACGGTCAATGCCAATTCCTACGCCGACTGTTGGCGGTAAACCATGTTCAAGCGCCTTTACAAATTCAGCATCATAAGCATGAGCCTCGTCATCGCCGGCATCTTTTGCCTGGGCCTGTTTTTTGAAGCGTTCTGCTTGGTCAATAGGGTCATTAAGCTCAGTGTATAAATTTCCAAATTCCATGCCATTGATAAAGAGTTCTGCTCGAGCAGTTAGGTCTGGGTTATTTTCATCGCGCTTGGCCAATGGTGAAACTTCAAGCGGTTGGCCGGTGATAAAGGTTGGTTGAACTATTTTACTTTCAATTAGTGCTTCAAAAAGAATAAAAAGCTTCATACCATAACCGGTACCTGATGGAATAATAACGTTGTTTTTCTGAGCTGTTTTATCGATGTTTTTTTCGTTTATTTCATCTTTGGTTAAACCACCAATTTCGATAAGTGATTCGTCAAGGGTGAGGCGTTTAAATGGAGCGGTAAAATCGATTGTTTTATCTTGAAAGGTGATTTGTGTGGTTGGAAAATTTTTAAGAACAACATTTTGAATAAGTTGTTCGGTAAGTTCCATTCCTGTTTTATAGTCGCCATGGGCCATATAAAATTCGATGGTAGTAAATTCAGGGTTATGGCGCGTTGAAACGCCTTCATTACGAAAACAACGATTGATTTCAAAAACACGTTCAAAACCACCAACAACCAATTGTTTAAGGTGAAGCTCTGGCGCAATTCTGAGGTATAAATCGATATTATATGCGTTATGGTGGGTGACAAATGGGCGGGCAATTGCGCCGCCAGCAACGTTGTGGAGCATGGGAGTTTCAACTTCCATAAAGTCTAAATCGAGTAAGAAATTACGGATTGCTTGAACAATTTTTGAGCGGCGTTGAAATTTTTCACGGCTCTCTTGATTGCTTATTAAATCGAGATACCGTTGGCGGTAGCGTTGTTCAACGTCGGTTAAACCATGAAACTTTTCAGGAAGCGGGTATAAGCATTTGCTGAGCAACTCAAACACTTTAACCTTAATGGTTATTTCACCCGTTCTGGTGATAAAGAGGACTCCGCTGATCCATACAATATCGCCAATGTCGATACAATCTTTGAGCACGGCAAACGCTTGTTCACCAATTTCATCTTTTTTGAAATAGACCTGCATTTTGCCGCTGCGGTCTTGAATTTGTCCAAAGTAGGTTTTGCCGTGGTCGCGGAGACTAACAAGTCTGCCGGCAATGCAATATTCTTTGGTTTCGTCTTTGCTTGTTTCAAATTCATTTTTGGCTTGAGTTACTGTTGCCGTTGTTGGTTTATAGGCGGGCCATGGATGTTTACCCATTTCCTGTAATTTTTTTATTTTTTCCAGACGATTTTCGTGCTCATTAAGAGCTGTTGCTAATTGGTCTGGTGGAGTGGTCAAATCTTTGTTTTCCATGTTCATAAATCCTTCGGGGCCAAGCAGAGCCAGCCGAAATGGCACTGCAATATTAATAATTCTTTTGAATCGGGTAAATGCACATCAGGCAAGTATAGCGTAATTTATGGGAGAAGTCAGATGGAATTTTTATGGGGCGTGTTTTTTCGTATTTGAAATTTTTCGGTAAGTGCGTTGTCTTTTTCGGTGTTTTGTGTGAAATGGCTATTAAGCACCTATCTTTAATGGTTATACCGCAAAATATTGAAAATATAATTGGTTGATTGACTTCCCATTGTGTCGTGAGATATTAAATAGAGCATATCGATGTTAATCAGTAGGTTGAAGTTCAGTTTTTTTTCAAGAAGGAGATTTTATGGAAAGAAGTAGTAAGATGCTAAAAATGCTTGCGCTTGCCGCATGCGTTAGTTTTTCGTTGAGCGTTGTCCCATCGTTGTTTAGTATGGAAGAACAGGATGGTCCTGATACCGCATTAATATCCATCAAAAACAAAGCAGCAAAAGAAACAGCGGCGATAGCAAAGACAAAAATTGAGAAAGCGGTAAAAGAAGAAGCAATCAAGAAAAAGGCTGTTGCGTCAAAAGCCAAAGCAAAAGAGGCTAAAACAAAAAAAGCGGCAACAAAAAAGTCTCCAGCAACTAAATTAGCAGAACAAAAGAAAAATAAAGCGGCTGCCGCACTATTACAAAAATTAAAAGCTAAGAATGTTGGAAGCAAGAAAACAGCGGGAGATTCGAAGGCGATTGTTGAGCTCAAAGAGAAAGTTCTTGCGCTGAGAGAAGAGATGACAGAACTTAAAGAAAAAGTGGCTGAGCTTAAGGATGATATTCTTGATCTTCGCGAAAAAGAAGTTAAAGACGATGAGGAAGATCTAAAAGAAGCTGAAATTGCATTAGCGAAAAAGAAGGGAGCTCCAAAGCCTGTTGTTAAAAAAACAGCGCCAAAACCAGCCGTAAAAAAAGTAGTTAAAGCACCTGTGGCAAAAAAACCTACATTAGCGAGTGCGGCTAAAAAAGTTGTTGCGGTGAAAAAGGTCGTGAAAGTAGCGCCAAAAGCGCCAACAGATGAAGTAACGCCTCCACCTGCGCCAAAAAAGGTAGTGAAAAAGGTAGCGGCAACACAGACCGATGAAGTGCCAAAAACAGTGGCAGATGTGCTCTAAAAAAAAGATTAAATAAAAAAAGAGAGCCCGTCGTATGAAATTGCGACGGGCTCTCTTTTTTACTGATTTTTTGGTGTAATATAGACGACTTCGTTCGTAAAACTCATGCCCAAATCTTGCCGAGCCATTTTTTCTTGTTCAAGTGGATTTGTTTTCCAGTCAGAGATTTCTTTTTTGATGGCATCATTTTTTTGTTCTAGTGCTTGGACCTTGAGTAATTCTTGTTGAAATTCCTTTTTGTGGTTAATAAATGAAAGCAGGCCTTGTTTGCTTCGGACAACATAGATAAGCGCAGCACAGCAGACTGCTAGAAAAAATGAGCTTTGTATAATAGTTTTTATTTTCATACGAATCGCCTTATTCTTTTTCGACATCTCGGTGATTTACTACAAACCTTACTTTTGGCCAAGATTCATTTTTTATTTTTTCAATAAATGCTACTGATCTATGCTTTCCTCCAGTGCACCCAACAGCAATGGTAACAAAAAAGCGATCTTCTTCATAAAATTGTTGTAATGAATAATGCAAAAACGAAGATAATCGGTTCCAATATTCGGTGGCGGCTGCATGGGAAAAAAGATATTCCTGAATGCTTGTGTTACGGCCATCAAGTTTTTTTAGATCTGGGATAAAATAAGGATTGGGGAGAAACCGGACGTCAAATACGAGATTGCTTTCTTCTGGCGCGCCATATTTAAAGCCAAATGAAATAAGGTTGACCACAAGCTCTTTTTTTTGAACTTCAGAAAACGCGTTACTTACCCATTTACGTAAATCATGAATATTAAAGGTATCGGTGTCCAAAATCATATCGGCCGAGGCCATAATTGGTTCCAAAAGTTTTTTTTCGTTTTCGATGGCCGTAAATAGATCGGTTGTTGAGGCTAATGGATGTTTGCGCCGCGTTTCTTGAAAGCGTTTAAGGATCGTGTTTGTACTTGCATTAAGGAACATTGTTTTGACGATATTTTTAAAGGAGCCTTGTTGTAATTTGCTTATTTCTGAGGCAAGGTCGTGGCAAAAGTGTTCGCCTCTGGCATCAAGGCCAAGGGCAACCTTGAGTTGATTGCCTTGTGTTTTGACAACGAGTTGTAAAAAGGTAGCAAGGAGTGGAATGGGAAGATTATCGACACAGTAAAATCCCTGGTCTTCAAGGGCACGCATAACGCTTGTTTTACCTGCTCCAGAAAGACCTGTGACTATAACAATGTGTTTGTCTTGGTTTTTATTCATAGTAGCGCCCGACAAAAATTGTTGGTATGTTAAACAAGCTATCTTTACTGTAGCACGAGTTTGTAATTAAGGAAAAGGAGAGAGTATGTTCGGAAGAAGATTCCTGGCTGGGGTGTGTCTATTTGTTCCTATTTTTTTACATGGTAAACACGATATTATTTCTGATACTATGGCCGAAGATGTATCGCTTGATGCAACGTTGTCCTTTACGCAAATGGTTCCTCAGACCGATAGTCCTTTATTGGTAAGAATTAAGAACAATAAGGGGAAAAAGGACGAAAAAAAACGGAGCGGGGCCAAAGATTTGTCGGTCGAACGCTCAAAAGAGATCTTAAAGAAAAAAACGACCGAAGATCAGGAAAAGGATATTTTTCAGTGGTTTCAGACCTACGCTGAGGTTGTTAGTTTAGTTCAGAAAAAAGGTTTTAAGACCGTTGATTTTTCAAAATTTATTCAAAATTCGCTAAAATCTGCCGTTGCCAATGTTGACGCGCACTCGGCCTTTTTTGATCAGGAAAGCTATAAAGCGGCACTTGAGTCAACATCGGGAGAATTTTCTGGGATTGGCGTAAGTATTATTAGTAAAACCCCAGACGATGATGCTTTGGTTATTGTTGATGTTATTCAAGGTGGGCCGGCTGATAAGGCCGGAATGAAGGGCGGCGATAAAATTGTTGAGGTCGGTAAGGAAAAATTACGCGGATTATCGTCCGACGAAATAGTTAATAAGTTAAAAGGTAAATTGGGGTCGATTATTAATCTCAAGGTTATTCGCGATCGCAAACCGATGGAATTTGCCGTTAAGCGAGATATTATCAAGGATCAGACTTCAATCTGTTACTATTTTAATGATCAAAATGTGTATTATCTTTCGTTGAGTTTGTTTACCGAAAATGCGGCAGCTCAAATGGCAGAATTATTGAAAAAAGCCAATGAGGGTAAATGTAACGGGATTGTGCTTGATTTGCGTCGCAATCCTGGTGGAACGCTTGATTCGGCAATTGATATGGCCGGTTTGTTTCTGCCAAAAGGTTCATTGGTCGTCGTGACAAAAGATAGTAAAAAGCGTACTGTTTCTCGCTATTTTACCAAAACAGACCCATTACTCAAAAGCGATGTGCCGATTTTTATTTTGGTGAATAACTTAACGGCATCGGCCGCCGAAATTTTGGCTGGGTGTCTTGCTTCTCATTCGCGTAGTGGTGTGCAAATTATCGATAAGAAGGGTAAAAAGAAGACCACCCATAATCTCATGGTTTTTGTGGTAGGGACTTCCAGCTTTGGTAAGGGATCTGTTCAGGAGCTTATTCCCATAAAAAATGGCTGCGCCTTAAAGCTAACAACAATGTTGTATTTCCTGCCAAAGGAAGCATCATTGCAGGCGACCGGCATTCAGCCTGATTTTACTATAAAACCAAAACTTGTTCCTGCGGATGAAATGAAATGGATCGCCGAGTTTTATGGCAAAGAAAGTTCGCTAAAAAACCATATATCGGTCAAAGAAGTTGAAGAGCTTTATGGCATTAAGCCGTCCAGGGAAGCGGCAAAAGAAGCGGAGGAGTTAAAAAAGGCAACTTCGTCAGAGTTGGAAGATATCGTCGAATTTAGTGACGGCGAAAGTGCGCAGGCTGGTAATGTTATGTCCCGCGGTGAACGAAATTTGGGCAAAAAAGGAAAAGAAAAAAATTGGGAAGAAAAACGTCGAGAAGAGCTTGCATTGGATGTTCAGGTGCAAGCATGTGTAAATATGGTAAGTATGTTTAACTTAGCACGCAAGGCTATGCCGGATGTTGTGGAAACGCGTCAAAAAGCCTTTGAGTTTCTAAAACAGCGCTATTTGACGGATGAACCAACAAAAATCGAAAAGATTATGTAATAAATGTACATAACTCTTTGATTTTTGAAAAAAAACCACCTATAATATCAACATCTAAAGTTGCTTAATGGTATTTTACCAAACGGTGAATGCTTAGTTGTGGTGGGCGTAGCTCAGATGGTAGAGCATCAGATTGTGGTTCTGGGTGTCGCGGGTTCGAATCCCGTCGCTCACCCCATAAATGAGCAACATAAATTTACGGATTATTTCACGAGAAAAGAGTCGGGGCGTAGCGCAGTTGGTAGCGCACTCGCTTTGGGAGCGAGGGGTCGTCAGTTCGAATCTGACCGCCCCGACCATTTTGATCAGAGTCATAAATATCGTGCCCGTAGCTCAGCTGGATAGAGCAACGGATTTCTAATCCGTAGGTCACAGGTTCGAGTCCTGTCGGGCACATTTTTTTCCAGCTTCTTTATGAAAATTGAATAAAAAAGAGAAAAGGCTCGGTGCAAAACACCGAGCCTTTTTCAGTAATTTGAACTTAAATTTATTAGACAGCGTCTAATTGTGCAATCATTGTTGATGCTTGTACTGTTTTTTCGGTTGTTATGCCATATTTTTGAGCAAACTCCATTGCCTGTTCTAAAGATTTTTTGAAAGCTGCAATTGCTGTGCTTGTCCATTGGCCATTCCAGTATGAACGGCTAAACACCGATGGAGCTTCAAATGTTGCATAGTTTCCCATCGCTTGATCAATTAGTTTGTTGGTTAATTGAGCGGCCAATTCTTGGCTGTGGTTTGGGATTGCTCTTAGGTTATAGTTATTGGTTTGCTTAACATAATCAAGGATTGCTGAGACTGGTTTTATGCAGTTGCTTGCGATGAGTTCTTGGTAATTTTTGTTGTTAACGCATATGTTTGCTTGCGTTTGTAATTCAATTGCTTGTCCATAAGCGGCTTCATTTGCGGCATAATCATAGGCTAATAATGGATTTACTTCAGTAATAGAAGCGTTTGGCGTTGCTAAATTGTAATATACTATTGAGCCGATAATGGCTATGCTTGCAAGAATTCCAGTAGCAATAAGAATTTGTTTTTTATGGCTTTTTATATAATCGCTACCTTTGAGTGACGCAAGCTTTAACCAATTTAGGATTTTTTGGCCTTGTTCTTTGCTAAGCATGTTTTTTAGCGCTAAAGAAAAACTCGTTTTTTGAATGGCTGGAATAAGTGCTAGTGCCGTTGCTTGTGGCGGTTGAATTTCTCCTGTGGCGGCTTGCAGGGGCGTATGTGGTGAGGCTGGTTCTGCTGTCGTTTGTTTCTTAGTTAACTGGTTGACCGCTATTACGGTTCCCCCTGTTGCTAATGCCGCGAATCCAAACCAAGCTGCAAATTTTTGCCATGTTGTTAGTGATGGATCATTGGATTTCAATGATTCAGCGGATTTTAATACCTCTGCTTTTGATTGTATTTTTATTCCATATGCTGGGTGACTGGCCATAATGGCGCATGCTAAAAACAGCGTGCTTAATAATTTTTTCATCAGAATAGTTCCCCTAAAATAAACCCTGTTAATAATCCCCATAAGAACTCGATTATTTTTCAAATTCTTATATTTATCATAACCGCAAGGATCTTTGCTGGCAAATGGGTAGGGGTAGGCTTTTTGTGTAAATTTGGTACTATTTCTAGGTGTGTCAGAGATTTCAATGTGAAAGGGATTACTATTAGTAGCAAACCGCTTGAAAATAAAATGCGCAATGCCCGTATTAAACTGGTTTTTTACGGTTTTTTTACGGTTTTGGTTTTCATTATTCTGCGGCTTATTTATCTGCAAATAGGTAAGCGTGCCGAATTTTCATCACTGGGTGAAAAGAATTTTTTACGAATTGAAATCATTTATCCCCCGCGTGGCAATTTGTATGATTGTCACCATGTGCTTTTAGCGGCAAATCGGCCCGTTTTTGATTTGTTTTGGCAGGGGGAGGGGGACAACCGGTTAAATACTGATAAACAAGAGGTTCTACAAAAGCTAAAACAATTACTTGGCATTGATTTTGCCGACGAGCAACGCTTACAAACAATTACCTTTGCCGAGCGGTACGCGCGGCGTGTTTTACTTTTGCGCGATCTTCCATTTGAAAAGCTTTGCCAGGTGAGTGAGCAATTTGGAAATTGTTCCTGTTTAGTGATTTCAAATCGTTTTGATCGTGTGTACCCGCACGCCTGTTTTGCAAGTCATGTGCTTGGGTATTTGAGTCGCGTTGAAAAAATTGGACGCTTTGGGGTCGAACGTGCTTTGCAGCAATCGCTGCAGGGTCAGACCGGATATATAAAAAGTATTATTAATTCTACAGGAAAATGTCTTTCTCAAAAAGAATTCAGGGGCGCCAAGGCGGGGGCTGACGTTATGCTTACGCTTGATTTCCAGTTGCAAAAAATTGCCGAAACGCTGTTTGATAAAGACCAGTCCGGGGCTTTTATTCTTATGGATGTTGAAACCGGTGCTGTACGTTCTTTACTGTCGTACCCAAATTTTGATCCAAACGTTTTTTTGCAACCAATAACAGAGCAGGAATGGCAAGAAAAGATGGTCCCCAACAATCCGTTATTGAATCGAGCGACGTGTGCTCTTTATCCCCCAGCGTCGACATTTAAGTTGGTAACCGTCGCCGCAGCGCTTGAAGAAAAGCTCATTGACCTTCATTCTGAGTATTTTTGTCGCGGGTACGTTGAGTTTGGCGGGCGTAAGTATTCCTGTATGCATTGTCATGGCCGTGTAGTTCCTAAGCAGGCGCTGGTCCAATCGTGCAATGCATATCTCTTTGAAATTGCCAAAAGATTGCATGTTGACCGCTTGGCGCTCTATGCCTCACGCTTTGGGCTAGGAAAAAAAACTGATTTTATGTTGCCCGAGCAGGCTGGGATTGTGCCAACGATGGCATGGAAAATGGCAACACATGGTGAGCGTATTTGGAAAGGCGAGATGCTTTCGATTAGTATTGGCCAGGGGTATGTTTTGGCGACCCCATTGCAAATAGCTCGCATGGTTTCGTCTATTTGTTCAGGTTATTTGGTTAAGCCACGTATTTTGGAATCGGAACAAGTTGAAAAAACCCCTGTTGAGATTAGCGCTCAAACGTTGTCTTTTTTGCGAGACTCAATGAAGGAGGCTGTTAATTCGGGTACTGTCCGATTATTGGGATTTATCAAAGATATTGATGTGTTTGCCAAAACAGGTACCGCGCAAACGTGTAGTCTGGATCGAGAGGTTACATCAAAAAAACAATTAGAACATGGATGGGTAACTGGATTTTTTAAAGCGCATACCGCCGGGCCTTGGTACGTCTTTGCGGTGTTTGTTGAAAACGCAGGGTCGTCCAGACCAGCCTTGCAGGCGGCAGATAAGTTTTTACGGGCGTATACACAATTGTGCAAGCAAAAACCGGCTTACTTTAATAACGCTCAGTGCGTTCAGGATGAAAAAAAGGAACAAATATGAAAAAAAAAGCGGCTTTTTTTGACCGAGATGGAACACTGATTGTTGATTATCCATTTCTTACAAAAATAGAACAAGTGCAATTATTAGCGCCAGCGGTTGCTATTGCCCGCATGTGCCAAGAGCGTGGTTATACATTATTTGTGGTAACCAACCAATCAGGGGTTGCCCGTGGGTTTTTTGATGAAGTTTTTGTCCAAAAAACACACGAATATTTGCACGAATTATTAAGTGCTCAGGGTGTTTTTATCGAGAAATATTACTATTGTCCTCATCACCCTGAAGTGGGGCCAGAACATTATCAGAAGGCTTGTCGATGTCGTAAGCCATTGCCCGGAATGCTTGAGCTAGCAGCGCAAGAGCACGATATTGATCTTTCGGCCTCGCTCATGTTTGGTGATGTTGAGCGCGATCTGCAAGCTGGCATTGCCGCTGGATGCCTAAGCTTTAATATGCCTAAACTAATGGCAAAGCCATTAGCAGATGTTGCAAAAGAGATTTTTAGTGGCACAATGGTAGAAAAGGCGCAGCATAAGCGTTGAGCGCCAAGTTTTAGTATAAATATAGGCGGGAGGTACTGAAATGGTTGATGGTTTTGGGACAAAGGATAGGACAATGGAATCGGACATGAACTCTCTGCAAACTAAAAACAAGTTTGTGGGCAATATTTTATTGTTTTATGCGTTTGATATTGGTGATGAAATCGATTTAGGTGTTATAAAAAATAAAAATCTGGTTAATACATGTGTTGTGCCGCTTTCGACATATTTCAAAAATTATCACATCCCATTATCATTTAGAATGGCCGATGAAACAGGCGAAAAAGAACAGACTGTTACCGGTTCAAGCTGCATATCGAGTAAAATTTATCATTTTGGCGTCCTTTCGTATTGTTATCGCATACCATTTCAGGACACGTTTGAAGATCTAAAACTTAAGATTTTAGACATCAAAAAAAGCTTTGATGAAAAGAGTGATATTGATGCACGCAATACGTTTAAGGCAATTTATCCAGCGATTAGACAACCGCGTTTTTATAGCTTAAAAAATTCATATTTTGCCGTTCAAGTGCACCCACTTAAAGACAAAGTAACGCCAGAAGAATTTAAAGATCGGTACGGAAGCAAAATTGCATCGTTATTGCGCCTTGAAATTTACAATCTTTCCGATTACCAAAAAGATCAGATTTTAGAATCACGAACCGGTTATTACGGACAAGATTTAATCATTATCGATTCTGAAGCGTCGTTTATTTATGACGATGAATATTTTGAGCCGCTTGAATTTTTTGAGTCGGCAAATATTCAAAAGCTTGAATTGCAGTATTTTGATAGGCTTCTTGATCAGAAGCTAAACTATTTTTATGGCCATGAATTGCACAAGGTACCGCTTAAGGCATATATTCCGTTGGCCGGTGAACGGCTGGACCTTCCTATTTCTCGGCTTGCCAGTTTACGGGTTGATATTTCGGTGGTAACCGAGCGTCTTGAAAATAGTATTAAACTGGTTGGTGATGCTTATTATACCAACCTTTATGCGATGCTTGTTGAAAAATTATCGCTTAAAGAATGGCGTGATTCTATTAATCGCAAATTATCGATTATTCATGATTTGTACACCGTTCATCAGGATCGTCTCGATACCCTTCACGACGAAATATTAACAGTCGTTGTTATCTTGCTTATTGGTCTTGAGGCAATAGCATTATTTTTTAGATAACGCGATGTGCTAGCTCTCGGTTCTTACTGAAATTGGTAATATCAGTGAGAGCTGTTTCCAAAATTCTTTGTACGGCTTCATAGCTATTAAAGGCGTTGTGTGGGGTCAGGATAACATTTTCAAACTTAAGCAAATAAAAGGCTTCTAGCGCTTTTCTAAAGGTTTCTGATGATGGAATGCCTTTCTTGTCTAAAATATTTTCTTCTTTGAGCCAGATGTTTTCGCCTTCAAATGTATCCATTGCTACGCCACCTAAGATTTTTTCTTTGAGCCCTCTGCGGATTGCTGAAGTGTTTACGATGGGCCCTCGTGCCGTGTTTATGATTATAACGCCTTTTTTCAGAAGATTTAACGTACCAAAATTGATAAGGTGATGTGTTTCATTTGTGTAAGGAAGATGAATTGATATAAAGTCTGATGTTTTGAATAAGGTTTCTAGTGAGACATATTGAGCATTAAATTTTGTGCATATTTCTCCGCATGGGAGTGTGTCATAACAAATAATGTTCATGTCAAAACCACTGGCCATTTTGGCAAGCTTTTGTCCTATTTTACCTGTTCCTATAATACCAAGGGTTTTTCCAGCTACGTCATTTCCGCGGGTTATTTTTTGATCAAAAATACCAAATAAACTTTGTACGAAGGTCATGGTTAATCTTCTTGCAAGTACGAGTAGAAGTGTCATGGCATATTCGGCAACGGTATCGCTGCCATATGTTGGGACGTTAACAACGGTAATGCCTTTTGTGAGTGCAAAATCAGTATCAATATAATCAAACCCTGTTGTGCGGGCGCTTATAAGCTTGAGGTTGGGGAGCGCTTCAATAATTGCAGCATCTACTCTTGATAAAAAGACAGAGATTATTTCAGCATCTTTGATTTCATCTGTATTTGTAACATCTAACGAATCGGTTGAAGTTTTTATAACTTCAATGCCAGCATCTTTACAGTGCTGGGTTATGGTTGGGATTTCCCAACCTTCAAGGTCAAAAAAAGCTGCCTTCATTACAAAACTCCCCTTGGTTAGTGAAAAAACGTACTGATATTATTACTAAGGTTTATTAGATGATATTAGACATTTTTTCTTTGAGAGCACAAGGGTTGATTAAATTCGTAAAACAGCTTGCTGTTTTATTGCTTATGATTTCAATTAATTGTTTTTTTAATGGAATGTATCATAATTGAGGCTATTAGTTGATTTTTAGTCAATATTTACGGTGAAAAATGATAGGAGTTTATGTTTTTTTTATTTAGGAATAGTTTTTTGTTTTATATATTGTGTTTTTTAATGGTGCTTTTTTCAGGTTGTGCAAAAAATAAAATGAGACCATTAGAGATTCCGAAGGTTGCAGCACAAGAAAAAAATGGATTTGTTGTTCGTGCTGCCGTTTTAGACCGTCAGGCATGGAAAAAGGCTTTTAAAAATGTACCATATTGTCATGGTTATACACCAATTCAACTGGCAATACAAAATAATACATCGAGGGAATTGTTTTTAGATCAAGCATCAGTTGATCTAAAGCTTTCTACGGTCAGAAGTGTTTCTTATAAGATTACTAAAAAGTTTTTTCTTCGTAGTGGCTTATTGATGGCCGCTGTTGGGACCTGCTTCATTCCGTTAAGTATTCCGGCGGCTATTGGATGGACCATTGGCGGATTTGTTCCTTGTGCTTTACCACAAAGAATTCCTGCATTTAAGATGACCACAATGGGTTATGGCGATACTCCTGAAATTCAACCGCATGGGTTGTTTAACCGCGTTATGTTTGTAAGAACGAATGATTATAAACGGACGTTTAATCTGTCGCTTTTAAACAATGAAACAGGTGTACGTGAATTGTTTGTGATTAATTTGAACAAATAATTTATGTAATTTGAGTTAATAGATTTATATAAAAAAATCCCTTTCAATAACATGAAGGGGATTTTTTATTGGTGAGCCTAACAGGATTCGAACCTGCGACCTAGCGATTAGGAATCGCTCGCTCTATCCACCTGAGCTATAGGCTCATATACTTTGACGTTATTTTCAAGATGGATCCTGAAACAAGTTCCAGCCTTCGCGCAAGGCTTCGGCGGACAGGTCAGGATGACAAAAAAAGAAAAGTTTTATAAAAAACATTAGCATTATGGCTTGCCATCCGTAGCTATGAGCAGTTAGGCGGAGAGCGTAGGATGGTGCGCCTGGCAGGGATCGAACCTGCAACCTGCGGATTCGAAGTCCGACACTCTATCCAATTGAGCTACAGGCGCATGCATAAAGATTTCACTTATATTTTTACCAGAAAAAACGTTAAATGGCTAGTTATTGATTGCTTGGTTGGCTTAATGTTGGCGTAATTTTAACGTTACGCGAAAGCATACAGAACTCAATAGCTTGCAGGTTAATGAGTGGTTCTATTTCCACATCATGATAAAGTGATTTTTCCTTTAATTCATGGAAAACAATTTTTCCTAAGCAAAAACCTTCAGGAAATACAAGCCCTTGGCCGCTTGAAAGCACCAGGTCATTATCGACGATCTTGAATAAATGGCTGACATAATTCATGGTGCAGCGGTCGATAGTGTTTTGGCCGCGAACAATTCCCTGAGCGCTTGTTTGGTTTGCATAGGTTGCTACTTTACACATTTGATCGGTGATCAATAACACTTTGCAGTAGCTACTAAAAACGTCACTCACTTTTCCAACGAGTTGAAATTTGTAGGTGGCGATCATATCCTTTGTAATACCGTCATTAAGGCCTTTGTTAACCAAAAAGTAATGTTCATCATCGGTGATGGTTTTGACCAAGATTTTGGCAAGAAGCATGCCTGAAAGGTTGTAGCGTTCTTGAAAATTGCGTAAATCCTTGCTTAATTGGTCGTAATGAAGGGTGGCTTTAAGCTGGATGTTTTCAGCAAAGGCATCAAGGTATGCCTGCTTTATGGAATTATATCTGACTTGTAATTCGTTATATGAGGCTTTGCGTTCATGTGCGTTTTTGATGCTTGTTGTGATACGACTCGAAAGACAAACAATTGGGTAGGTGATACCCGTTCCTATTTTCTCTAAAAAACCAAATGAAAAGAAAAAGGTGCGATTGAGTGCATAAATGACGAATAGTGTGATGCCTATGATTATATATAATTTTTTTGTCATGGGTTTCATAATGAATTGCAGGCCGTTCCTTCCTGCACCTCTTTTTTGAGTGTG
>CAZLQB010000004.1:19764-21034 GCA_964561585.1 uncultured Pseudomonadota bacterium | reverse complement strand
AAAAGTGAGAAAGCCTACCGACGAAATGCTTAAGGATGTTGATCTTTTGTTGGTTGATCTGCAAGAAGTCGGTGTTCGTTGTTATACCTATTTGAGCACGATGGTTTTGGCCTTAGAGGCTGTGGCAAATAAAGATATAGAGGTTATTGTTCTTGATCGTCCAAATCCATTAAAAACACTGGGTGCCCAAGGTCCTATGCTTGATGCTGCATGCGAATCATTTTTAGGTAAAATAGCGGTTCCTTTTGTCCATGGACAAACTCTAGGGAGCCTTGCGAAGCTTGTGAATAAAAAACACAAGCTTAAGCTTACCGTGCTTGATTGCGAGGGTTGTAGCGATGAATATTTTAATTCAAAATTTAGACCTCCATCTCCTAATTTGCCAACCTGTGATTCTTTATTAGTTTATCCAATGACCGTGTTTCTTGAGGGAACAAATTATTCTGAAGGGCGTGGAACAAAAACACCATTTCAGCAAATTGGGGCTCCATGGATCAATGCTCAGTTATTGGCCAAGACGTTAAATGGAAAACGTTTGCCAGGTGTTTATTTTGAGCCGAATGAATTTACGCCAGAAAAGATTAACGGCGTTGCGGAAAAACCTAAACATGAAAAAAAGTTATGCCAAGGTGTTTTTATTCATGTGCTTAATAAGGACTTGATAAAACCGGCCGAAGTTGCGCAAACGCTTCTAACAACGCTTTTTTCTTTATATCCTCAGCAGTCAAAATTTTTGCAATGGGGGGATAAATATGCAATCGATTTGCTTGTTGGTACCCGTGCATGGCGTGAAGAAATTATGGCGAATCAAAAAATGATGTCATGATCGTTTATATAAAAGGTATGCTTGCGTGCTGTTTGGGTATTGCTGTTGCTGTTTTTTGAGTTGTTTTTTATCACTATACATTCCCAAAAAGAGATCGAGCTGATAAAGATTATTGGTAAATGCCCCGCCGGTGTCGGCCAGCACGCCCAACTGAATTTCCGACTTTTTGGTTGTTGGATTTATGTGTTTAATGGCTATGATTTTTCCAACCCCTATATTGGTAAGATCTCCCGCAAATATTACTTTTTTTCTCAGCATAACCCTTTTTTTGAACGCCTCAATTGATTGAATATTGCTTTTAGCTTCTCGATAGAACCAATATCGTTGTTGTTTTGTTGAGTTGGGCGCATTTTTTTTATAACTGATTCCGTTGTTTGTGTCGACTATGAAGATTTTGTAAGACTTGTTGGGCATTTTTACGAGCGTTGAACCTTGCAGGAGGAG
>CAZLQB010000004.1:0-19754 GCA_964561585.1 uncultured Pseudomonadota bacterium | reverse complement strand
GTCCTCAAGGTTTTCGCGAGAAACCCATGCAAGTCGTTTAACTTTATTTTTATAGGCAGGATTTTCAAGAACACCGCTTAATATTTGCTGCTTGGTGAATTTTTTGGCGATCGATTGATCGAGCAATTGGTAAATAGCGCAATTGCATTGCGCTGTTTTTTTTGTATTACCTTGGACTCGGTAAATAACATAATTGGTCAATCTAATTTCCCCATTAGACGGGATCTTAATATTGTTGGTCAATGCGGTTTTTTTGTCTGCGTTCCATTTAACAAAGTCAAAATTTTCATTTATGAATTCAGGGTCTAATATGCGAAATTTGCCTGTCTTTTTATCTTCTTCGATTATTGAAATAATAAACTTAAGTGTTTCTTCTACCTGTTGAAGCGTGATAAAGCTGTTTATCTGACGAGTTTCAAGAGCTTGCCGGGCGGTGCCTCTTCTGTTTTTTATGTAATACAATGTATCCTTTGCCGCTTGAAGCAGTGATAGTGGAGATGTGGCTATTTTTTCGCCTGAAAGGGGTTGGGTAATTGGGGCAAAAAATTTGTTTATATCCTGATTGATGCAAGATGATCGTATTGGGCGTGTATTTGCAAATTTAACGTTATCTATATGAAAGCCGCTGAGCCCTGTTGTCCAAAACGTAAGAAAAGAGATGAAAACGATAAGACGATAACTCATAACAATCCTTTTTCTAAGCGACGGCCTGTTATATTTATTGCTATTGATAGTTAATCAAATGATGCATTTGAACGTCAATGATGTGGATATTTAGCAGGTTTTTGCGGTACCTATGCTATACTACTCTTATTCAATAAGAGATAAGTTATTGCATGATTCAAGAATGGACTGGGGAGTTGATGTTGCAACAAAATCAAGATGTTGCCTATGTGCTAAAGCGCTTTTTTCCGCTTCGTCAAAAAGTTGCCCTACTAACCAGTTCTTTAGGGCGTGTTAATGTTGTTCTTAAGCAAAATGATTTATGTGCTCGTCTTTGGCCGGGAATGGTCGTTTCCTGTAATCTTTCTCGCGAGGGATCTTTTTGGCTTGCTTCTCACGTAGTTATTCATTCGGTTCCTATGCACCAGAGCCATAATGATATGGTATGGTTACACCATATGTTGGAGCTTTGTTACTATTTTTTACCCTTAGAAAGTCCTGCGGCAGATGCCTTTTTTTGCCTTGAAAAGTCTTGTTGCTTGATTTGCCACAGTTCTATAGTTGATGATAAATTACAGATGATTGTTAAAAAACTGTGTGTTATTAAGTTTTTAAGTCTGATTGGTTTTTATAGACAAGAAGATATTCAGGAGTATCTAGCGCTGTTTCAAGAGTTATCTGATTTGTTTATTGACTTTACAAATGAACAAAAAGTAAATTTTTTAAAACAACGGTTGGTGGTATTAAAAATTAACTCAATGGACGAATGGATTTTAAATTGTTTAAAAAGCCATCCTATGTTTCGGGTGTTTAAGACGACAGCATTTAATTATTAATATCAGGAAAAGGGGAATGCGATGCAGGGATATAAAAGGGTCTTAAGTCTTTTGTTAATGGTACTTTTTGTTGGAAATAATGCTCAGGCGTTGTTTCCTAGTCGACGAGACGTGCAGGCGGTGGTCAATCTTCCTTTTTTGGGTGGCAATTCACCAGAGGCCTCATTATTAGAGGTTCTTAATAACACGCTTACGGCGACCAAGAAAAAAACTGATGATGCAAACAAAGTTCTCGTCAAAACAATTAATAAGACAAGTGCAGACATTATCGAGACGCAATCACGGCTAAAGGGTGCGCACGAGAGTTTTTTTGATTACTTGAACAAAAAAGTCTCGCTACTCAACACTCGCAAGCAACTATTGATGAATCACCAAGAATTATGGCGCGAATTTGTTGAGCTTCTTGAAAAACACATAGCATTGGTTAAAACGGCCGAAGAATATCGCCGAAGTCCCAAGATTAACCCTAATCCTGCTTATTCCTGGAACGATTTTAGAAGTGCCCAAACAAAATATGCTGAACACCAAGCTCAAATAGCGCTAGAAAGAAGAAAGCGCGAGACAATTAAAAAACAAATAGCAGGAGAGAAAGAAGCTCTTGCCGCGCAACAAAAGCAGTTGGATGTTAAGGGGAAAGAGCGTGAAAAATCTACGCAAATAGATGGAGCTGGAAAAACGGCCGCGACAAAGGTTGCGCTGGTAAAATATGCAATGGATGTTTTTGAGCAAGAGATGAGTTTACTTAATGAAAAAATTGAATATTCAAAACTAAAAATAGAAAAATTAACATTCGAAGAAAAATACAGAGACGATGAACTTGTTATTTTGCAGGACAAGTTGGCAGATGAAAAGGATCTTTTGGAGCAGATTGAGCGGCGGTTATTGCTCGATTATAGAGATGTTGAAATTGCCAAGGCTGAATGGAAAGATGATTCTCAGAAAGCATTAAAAACAAAAGAAGAAATTGCAAAAGCGCGAGAAATAAAAGGATTTGAGAAAGAAAAACTTAATCTTGATCTTGAATTTGTTCATGAAAAGCTAAAGCAGATGAAAGAAGCTGGGGAAAAGGATTACATTGAAAGTGCGCTAGCAAAATCAAATGCTCAAAAGCTCAATGTCCAACAACAACGCATTGATCGAGAAATTTTATTGCTCGATACCAAAAAAGATGTGGCCGATGTTTTGGCAAAGGCTAAGGAATTACAATATTTGATGATTGACGTACGTTATCGATTGCGGGAAGAGCGTATAAATTTTGATGAGGCTATTACTAATTTCAAAAATCAGAAAGAAATTGAGGTTGCCAATTACAAGAATTTTAAAGAAAAAAGGCTTGAGGCTGTTTATTCTTTGATTGAAAACAAGCGTACAGCAGAAGATATAAAGCTAAAGATTGATAAATTAAAGACCAAAAAGTCAGGCTTTTTTAAGGGTAAGGAAGCTTCGCTCCAGGCAATTATAACCAATTACAACGACGTGCGGCATGATTTATTACAATTAACGCAAGTAACACAAGACTTTTTGGCCGTTTGTTCAGATCTTATTAATTATCAGGACGGGGTTTTAGGTTCTTATGAGTTAATTATTAGTGATCTTGAGTCGCGTAAAATGGTTCACAATATTTGGAAGCGCTCGGCGCGCGCAATATCCCTAGAATCGTTTTTTGCTTCTTTGGCTGAGGCTGAAGCTACGTGTAAGCGTTTTTTCTGGGATACTCCAGCGAATTTAGCGCCAATGGTGCTTTTACAAGGACTCCAAAAAATTTCGGCAATGAGCTTATTATATCTGTTGCTCTTTTTGATCCTGTTTTTAGTCAGTTTTGTTGGCTTACGATTTGTTATTGATAGGCTTTATAAAAAAACCTCAGCATTGATTGTATTATCGGTTTCTCAGACCCGTACATTATATTTTAATGTTGCGCATGCAGTAGCATCGCTTGCTCAACAAACCTTTATATACCTGTTTTTGCTCCTATTCATATATATTCATATGATTTTTGATTTCAGGTATATTTTTTGCTCACTAAAAAGTTATGCAACTCCTTATAATTTGGCATTATTTCATATTATTTCTATTCCAGTGCTTGTGTATTTATCTAATGTGTTAATTGCGCAGTTCAACGAGCTGAATAAAAAATTAAGTTATTTGTTCTTTACCGAAAAACTTCAAGATCGCTTTATTCTTTTGCTTTCTTTGTTTTTTTATTCAACCGCCATTTTAATCCCTTTGCGGGCAGCCTTTTTGGCATACGGTGCCGGGCAAACGGTTCTTTTTGGTAAGGTTTTATTGGCCGCCTATTCATTATTTGTTTTGGTAATCATACTCTTGTTTTTTAGCAAAGAAGACGTTCTGACAATTATTCCATCGCATAATACGTTCTTTATTTGGCTTAAAAGAAAGATTGAAAAGTATTATTATCCGGTTTTTGGCTTTGTGATGGGATTATTGATTCTGACTAATCGCTCGATTGGGTATTCAAATTTGGCGTGGTATTTGGCCGTTGCGGTACCATTATCGATTGCTCTTTTTTATGCGTTATTTCTTGTGCACCACACTATTCGCAAATACTCCGTTTTTCTGTTTATGCAGGAAGATGAGGATGAAATTCGGGATAAATTTGAGCACGCAAAAACGTACTATGGTTTTTTTGTTATTGTGAGTTTTCTGTTTTTGCTTTTTGTTACGGTGGTTATACTTGCGCGTATTTGGGGCCTCGATTTTATGCCAACAGATTTATGGCAATTATTGTCCGAGTCGTGGGTTGTCCAGCTTGGGGCGGGAAATAAATTGGGTTTTGTGCAATTTATGATGCTTGTTCTTTTTATTCTTGGTGGTTTTCTAACATCCTCGTTGGCGCATAAATTTATATTGAATAAGTTGTTTGAGATATTGCGAACAGAGCCAGGCCTGCAGAATACAATTTCACGCATGTTGCATTATATGCTTATCAGTCTTGCTTTATTATTTGGATTAGTGACTATTCATATCGATTCTTATTTTATTTTATCTATCGGCGGCATTTTGGCCGTTGGGTTAGGTTTATCATTGAAAGATGTATTAACCGATTTTGTTGGCGGGTTCTTGATTTTACTTGAACGGCCAATTGAGATAGGAAACTATATACAGGTTGATGAATTGCGAGGAACGGTACACAAAATTTCTGCGCGAACAACGACGCTTGTTACCTCGAGTAATCATTCGGTTATTATTCCTAACCGAGAGCTTTTAAAAAAGACATTTATTAACTGGGGACACGGTCGGTTTGCCATAGGGTTTGAGATGGATGTGCGAGTTGCCCACGATTCTGATCCTGAATTGGTACGACGGATCTTGCTGAGCGTTGTTCAAAGTAATCCTGTTGTTTTACGAGTACCTGCAATTGTTGTACGACTTGAGGAATTTGAAGAAAACGCGCTATATTTCTTGGTTCGTGCGTTTATTAGCGCGCGACGTGTAAAAGATCAATGGGATATTGCAGCACAAATCCGCATGGAAATCTTAAAAGCATTCAAGGAAAACAATATTACATTGGCTCTCCCTCAAGTATTAAATCTGAGCACGGGAGATCAAAGCGCTGATGAGATGCTTGCTATTAGATTAGGGAAAAAGGAAAGTAATTAGAAAAAATTCGGGGCCACACTTGGCTTAAAATATTTAGTACCTTAGCGAGTTGGCCAGCCATCCGTAGCTACGAGCCGTTAGGCGAAGAGCGAAGGATGGTGGAGGCGATGGGAGTCGAACCCATGTCCGCAATACCACATGCACTAAGTCCTACATGTTTAGCTCTCGAATATACTCTTATTCCTCCTCAAGAGCACAAAATGAATAAGAGCCAGTTGTGTGATACAATCAAGCTATACAACTAAAAATCCTCGCTTGACAGTCCTATCTTGGGTTAATACGAGTAAGCAGAACGGATAGATGCGCCCTTGCCTACAAGGCTAATCCTAATAACTCAATGAGAAATTAGGCATAAGCCATAACGGCGTTGCCGTTATAGCTATTAGCGTCTGCCATTAAATGGTCAGCATTTGTTTTTTTTGTGAATGTTTTTTTACGAGATATCATTCAAAACCTCGACATGCACTCAGAACATCCGACATTACGTCGAGACCAGTTACGCCCCCGAATTTTTCAAAGATCATTAAAGACAGAAGTCTTAAAGAACTCCCTTATTATAAGGCCTTTTTTTCAAATGGTCAAGAATGGCGCAATTGGTTGCGGTGGCTGATATTCTCCTTGGATTTAATTGCATTTTTTGGTAAGATAGCCCTTGAGATCATTGTTTTTTGATGATTTGTTCGTATGAAAATTTTACATAACTCCGCTCGGTTAAAGGATTGCTTATGCTCCGTAAGCCCAGGGTTTTTCCATTAGGACTTGCCATATTTACTATGTTATTTGGTGCGGGAAATGTCGTTTTCCCTCTAACACTTGGAAGAGATGTTGGCGACAAAGTGTGGTTTGCGATTGCCGGATTTTTTATTACGGCCGTTCTTGTTCCATTGCTTGGTTTAATATCGGCAATGCTTTTTGAGGGCAATTATAAGTTGTTTTTGGCCGAGATGGGTAAAACTGCCGGTTGGGTGGTTTGTTTTATTTGTATGTTACTTCTTGGTCCCGTTTTGGCGCCACGATGTGTTGTCCTTTCATATTCGGCCGTGAGTTGGTACTTGCCGCATTGTCCTTTGGTTCTTTTTAGTCTGCTTTCGGCAATGCTGATTTTTGTGCTGACCTTGAGAAAAAATAGCGTTGTGGGGCTGTTTGGAAAAGTCCTTGGGCCTTTAAAACTTATCCTTCTGTTTTCAATTATCATACTCGGTCTTTTGTCGCCATTATGGCTTGAGGCAACGACATATTCTTCGGCCGCTGTATTTATAAAAGGGCTGAAAGAAGGTTATTATACGCTTGATTTGCTAGGGACAATCTTTTTTGCAAGCCTCATTTATGGTGCTATTCAGAGCCAAACAAAAAATGATCCCTCCATTGATGGCAAGCAAATTGCAAAAATAGGACTTAAGGCCGGCCTTATTGGTGGTGGTTTATTAGGGGTCGTTTATTTGGGCTTTTGTTTTGTTGCCGCAATGTATGGCTCGCATGTTTATGATGTGCCGCAAGAAAAATTACTGTGCGCTTTAGCCACACTTATTCTTGGTCACAAGGGTGGTGTTTTGGCAAATATGACCGTTGCTATTGCTTGTTTAATAACGGCAATGGCTTTAACTACGGTGTTTGCCGATTATTTGAGCAATGACATCTTCAAGGGCAAAGTTCGCTATGTTCACGCATTGCTTATTACCGTATCGATTATTTTTGCGATGGCAAATCTTGGCTTTTCTGGCCTCATGGCTGTTATTGAGCCAATCGTTGTTGTTGGGTATCCGGCACTTATAGCCCTTGCCTTAGGAAATACGGCAAAGAAGCTTTTCGGTTTTTGTTGGACCAAGCCCGTTGTGTATGTAACGTTCGCTGGTTCAGCACTTTTTTACTACGGTAATATGATTTTGCGATTGTTTGCCTAGAGCTTTCTCATTGACGTCTGTCGTATTCTTGGGCATCTTACAAGTGTTGTATTAAAAAAGAATTTTTTGTGAGTGGGGTGTCTTCATGAAATTATCCCTTGCCTGGATTTTTGATCACATCGAAGCTGATTGGAAAGATCAAGATATCAATCTTATTGCGTCAAAGTTTAATGCGATCGTTGCAGAAATTGAACATGTTTCTCGTTTTAAAACTGATTTAGGGTTGTTTTTTTTAGCCTGCAACCAGGGCGAAACGCCCGAGGGTGTTTCTCTTTCGATACCAGAATTATCACAAAACGTGGTGTTGCCGCTACGTGCAAAAGATGACGATTTAATCTGCACTCAATTGACCAGCCCAATCTTTATGCTTAAAAAAGAGGGGAGTCTTTTTACGTGGGCAACATTAAGTGATTTTGGCGTAGAAAAAGAAGGGCTATTGCCGGCATTTGATGTTGAGGCGCATGCGTTACAAGGTAGCTGGCGAGATCAAATTGAAGCCGAAGATATTATCCTTGAGGTTGATAACAAATCGTTAACCCATCGTCCCGATATGTGGGGACATCGTGGGTTTGCGCGGGAAATCTCCGCTTATTTGGATTTGCCGTTTTTATGCGAAGATGAATTTTTAAAAAGGCATCATGTATTATATGCCCCAACGGTTTCTTCGGTAACGGCAACTACACCAATTGTTATTGAAAATCATGTAGAAAAATCATGCCAGCGCTTTGCCGGCTTGTTTATAAAGTCGATTGAAAATAAACCATCAAACTTGTTAATTGCCGGACGCTTATTGCGTGTTGGCATGCGTCCAATTAACGCGCTTGTTGATTTATCAAATTATATTGCGTGTGATTGGTCTCAGCCAATGCATATTTATGATGCCGATAAAATAGGCGGCAAGCACGTAAATATTCGCATGGCGTGGGAAGGCGAAAAGCTTGAGCTTCTTGATGGTCAATCAATAGCATTAAGTGAAAACGATTTGGTTATTGCCAATGCGCAAAGGCCTATGTGTCTTGCCGGGGTTAAGGGCGGTCGCCTTGATTCGGTAAGCGCAGAAACAAAATCTGTTTTTATAGAGGGTGCAAATTTTGATGCGGCGACCGTTCGTCGTGCTGCGTTATCTCATAAGTTGCGTACCGATTCTTCTGCCCGTTTTGAAAAAACGCTCGACCCGAATTCGGCCATTGAAGCCATCCTCCGTTTTTTAAAACTGCTCGAAGAATGTGGTATAAAGGCAACCATTGCGGATGAAATTATGGCCGTTGGTATTCCTCCGGTAAAAGAACAAGTTATCGAAGTAAGCCATAAATTTTTGGAAAAAAGAATTGGACTTACCTTGAGTGAGGACGATGTCATTAAGCCGTTGACCAAGCGCGGATTTAAAGTCCTAGAAAGCCATATTTCTGACGAAAACAGGGAGAGGGTATACCTTATTGGTGTTCCGACCTATCGCGGAACTAAGGACATAAAAATAAAAGAAGATATTTTAGAAGAAGTAATTCGTTGCTATGGGTTTGAAAAAATTCCCCATGTATTACCTCCCATTATTCGGCCACCATATGAGATGCAAAGCATGATGCGTGTACGCAAAATGAAGCATTTTTTGGCCCATACATCAAAGATGATAGAATTTCAAAATTATGCTTTTTTTGATGAAGAAAATCTTGTTGCTCTCGGGCTTCGTGATGTTGAAGCATTACCACTTATTAACCCGGTATCTGAAAATCATTGTCGCTTAGTTACGTCACTTATTCCTGGCCTGTTAAAAAATATTCGTGAAAATCAAACGCATCGTGAAAGTTTACCCGCTTTTGAATTGGGTAAGATTTGGCCTTATCATGGCGGAAAAGTTAACGAACGACGCAGCCTTGCAGGGATCTTTTTTGAACGTCGAGGGTCCGTTGATTTTTATGCGTGCAAAGTAGAGCTTATGGGAATGGTGAAGTTTTTAGGCTTGGATGAGAAAAAAGTTAACTGGCAAAAAGTGAAAAACGTTCCAGCCCCCTGGTATCTTTCGTACCAGACTGCTCAGCTTATGTACGGCGAGCAGGTGCTTGGATATGCAGGTACAATCGAACGATCATTTTTGGCAAAATGCGACGCATTACCAGAAAGCAATGCATTTGTTTTCGAATTAGACGGTGATCTGTTATGTTCGCTTGCTCCGTTTGAAAATCATTATGAGTCGATTTCACGCTATCAGGATACGTATTTTGATGTGAGTTTAATGGTTCCATTAACCTTAACGGTCGCACAACTTCAGGAGCGCTTTGGCCTTGTAAGCCCGCTTATTAAAAAAATAGAACTGGTGGACTTTTTTGAGAAAAAAGAATGGGTCGACCAACGTTCATTAACGTTTAGGCTGTGGTTATCCAACCCTGAAAAAACGTTGGAAAAATATGAAATAGATGCCGTTTGGCAAAACGTTGTTGGCATTGCGTCCGATTTGGGCGCTCATTTACGTGTTATGGAGAATGCGTGACAATCTTTAGATACATTATTTTATTTGGCTGTTGTTTGGGCCTTGATCGCTGGTCAAAGTGGTGGGCGCTCGTAAATGACGTTGATCTTCAAGCATCCCCGTTTCTCAATTTTTCATTAATATGGAATCGCGGGGTCAGTTGGGGCATATTTAACGAAGCCTCTTCTTATGGCTTTTATGTTCTGACCGCCTTTATTGTGCTCGTTACCATTGGACTTGCTTACCATGCCTTTTATCTTGAATGGTACAAACGGCGCGCAAATATTTTTTGGGAAATTTTTGTTTTGGCCGGTTCGGTTTCTAACCTTATTGATAGGTTTGTTTTTGGTGGCGTTATTGACTTTATTCAGCTTCATATGGGTTTATGGTACTGGCCAACGTTTAATATTGCCGACGCCTTTATTGTCGTTGGGGTTATCGGGTTGATGTTCAAAAATATGAAGGGGTCACATGAAGATAAAAATTAAAGCGTGGTGCCTTACGCTTGCGATGTTTGGCAAAATAGGATCTTTACCATTTGGAAAACAAATAGCGGCCCTTATTGCATTTCCAATGCTTTTGGCCTTGGGTTGGGTATATGGGCTCAGTGCGCTCGTTTTTTATGTTATTACCGCGTTGCTCGTTGGCCTCGTGTTTGCATCCGTTTATGGTGCATTGAGTTTTGAATGCGATCAGCACCCTGGTGTTATCGTGATTAATAATTTCTTCGGCATGCTTGTCACGCTTATGTGCATTCCACTGACGCTCAAATTTGCGGTCATTGGCTTTTTGCTTTTCTATGGAGCAAAATATCTTCTGCCAATTTTGGCCACAAAAGTATTTAGTTTAGAGCCTGAGCGATGGCCGTTGATGGCGACTCTTTTGGGGTTTGATATTGCGGCGGGACTATTGATCAATATCTTTTTACAATTTGTATGGTGGATGGCTCATTAGGGGGCTCTCGAAGCCTTTGGGGAGGTGCAGGGGGAATTGCCTGCAATTACATAATTAATGTTAACATCATTGCTTCAATTTTTTTATCCTGCGCGCTGCCGAGCGTGCTTTGATTTGGTTCCACCAAAAGAATTTCTGTGTTGTTCTTGTTTGGGTCGGGTTAAGCCTGTTGTTTCGCTTTATATTCCCATAACCAAAAAATATGTTCTTAAGGTTTATGCGGCGGGTGCTTATCAGGATCCTTTGCGCCAAATGGTCCTCAAGAAAATAGGGTCAGATATTCTGGCAAGCAAGCAGCTTGGGGCATTTATGCTTAACATGATTCCTTTTGATGTAATTCCGTGTGATGTTCTTGTTCCTATCCCATTGCATTGGACGCGCTATGCACAGCGTGGATATAACCAGGCAACAGAGATGGCAAAGGTGATAGGTAAAACAATTAAAGCTCCCGTTATACCTGTGCTTACGCGTCACAAACGCACCGTATTTCAATGGCGATTAACAGGGCTTGAGCGCCAAGATAATGTGAAAGATGCCTTTGCGATTAGTTGGCGTTATCGTATAAAAGCTGGAAATCAATTAAAGGGAAAACATATTGTTCTTGTGGACGATCTTTATACAACCGGGGCGACTGTTAAAAGTGCTGCTCGGTGTCTTATTGCCTATGAGCCGGCGTCAATTACGGCTATTGTTGCTTGTCGTGCAATATAAATTCATTAATAACGCCACCAGATAGTTCGATGCGATTGTTTTTGATATCAATAAAGCTCTTTTGTGAGCTGATTTTGAAATCGGGATGTGTGTAGATCGTATTTTGATTGGTTTGTAGTGTTTGCTGCGAAAAATCATAGTTTATGCTTGCGCCGTCGATAGCAAAATCCTTCATGTTCCCTTGTACGGCGCCGGGAAAATAGATGTTTTTTTGGGTGCGGTTGATGTGCGCTTTGTCTGTTACAAGGTGGGCGCTTGGTACCTTATGGTCTAGGAGGGTGCAGGTTACTTGGGAGCATTCAACAATGTCCGAGCTTTGGAGGAAGTTGCATTCTTTTGCATTTACAATAACCTCTAAATCTTTGTTTTTTTCAAGCTCTTTGAGCGTTAAATCTTTAATGGTGATGCTGGCAAAAGCGCTTTGAGATGATGATCGTTCGAGTTCGTTGGGTACTGCCTTTGATGGGATAGTTTGCACCGGTTTTTGTATGCTATTCCAAAGCAGAAGCAATACAATACAAAAGAGAAGGGCTATGCCTCCTCCTATTGTTGTATAAAAAGTTTTGCGGTTCATTTTGCTTTAAGCGCTTTTTCAATAAGGGTTTGGGCAAAGTGTTTTTTGTTCAAAAAAAGCATAAGGTCAAGCAATAACCTGAAGGCACGTGTTCCACCTGGTGCTGGTATGACTAAGTCGGCGATATTTTGAAGATAAAACGGGGTGTTTTGTGGGCAAGCATAAAAGCCTACGCCTTTGTTATGTTTGACATTTGCATCAAGAAAATCGTCACCAAAGATTAAGGTTTGAGCGACAGTTGTTTCTGTTTTTTCTTGAAGTTCTCGTGCGATAGAAAGCTTTTCTTGGTTTGCTCCAACAATACACATGTCTTCTGGAATGCCCAATTGCATCCCACGTGTAATGGTTGATGCGTTGCGTTTACCGCTAACGAGGGCAATTTTAAGTCCGGTTTCAAGCGCCGGTTTGGTTATATATCCATCTTGAACTGAGAAATAACGACCGCCTTCACCTTCTTGTGATATGTAAACGGTGGCATCAGTTAAGGTGCCATCGACATCGCAGATAATGAGTTTTATTTTTTTGAGTTTGCTGACAAGTTTTTTATCTGCGCAGCATTTTTTAAACCAGACAAGATCTTTTTTTGCATCAATATGCATGGATTAGCCTTTTGTTATTGAGGAAATTTGCTAGTCGTAAGTACAAATAAATTCATATAGCGTTTGTCATGCTGAACTCGTTTCAGCATCCATCTGAGGGATGCAATATAAACCAAGATGGATCCTGAAATAAATTCAGGATGACAAAATGGAAATTTGGCATGCCAAAGACAAAAACGTTGATGCTTAAGTATATCTGGCAAGGGGATCTTGTCAAAAAAGACAGGGCCTGGGGGGCCCGGATTGGGGAAAGGAAAGAGATTGGGGGAGAATTACGGAAGGATGAGCTTTTTGAGCGCATCTTCCGCCTGAGAATAATCATCAATTGCATGATCTACAAGGTCAAAATGCTTTTCATTGAAGTGGTTTTTGATTGCTATGCATTTCATTCCAGCCGCTTTAGCGGCCTGAAAACCGTACACGGAGTCTTCAAAGACAACGCAGTCTTCTGGTTTTACGCCAAGTTTTTCAGCAGCATGTAAAAAAAGTGCTGGGTCTGGTTTGGCCTTAAAGTTAACGTCGGCAATGCAGTACATGTTATTACCAAAAAAACGTTGAAAATTAAGCGATTTTGCGATTTGATTCAAATTTGCCTGGTCGGCATTGGTTGCAATACTTGTTGGAATAATGTGTGATTGCAGTTGCGTATGAAACACTTCAAAGCCGTTAATAAACTCGATTTCCTGGTCAAATAATTGATCGGCCAATTCGATTTTGCGTTTTATAAGGTCGTCGTGACCTATCGCCAAATTAAAGGTTTGTTTCATTGATATTGCCGCATTTTCAAGTCCCATACCAGAAAGCGAACGTAAAAACGCTTCATGATGTTCTTGAAGTTCGGTTACATTACATTGCTCCATGAGCACTTGAACTGAAACTTTGCGCCAAATATGTTCTGTTTTAATAATGGTGCCATCCATATCAAATATGATGGCTTTAACCTTGTTTTTTATGTCATTCATAATAACCCCTTTCTAAAAGTGTTGGACGGGTGGCTAAACTCTCTGGTGAAGCCTTATTTTTGTAGTAACAGGAGGAAAACCAGCGGTTATTAAGATTTTCCTTATTGAGTGTATGAGTTTTATCAAATAAAAGTATATAGTTTGTATAATTCATCCTTTCATAATATCATATATATAATTTATGTCAAATAGTAAAATAAATTGCGAAAGCGGCTGTTTTCACTCTTTAAATCGTTTTGCGCTGTTATTCCTGTTTTATTCATAAATATTACTGGCCATGCGGTCTGTGTCGATTTTTCTATTGAAAGTTATGTAGTTTTCGGTAGTATGAATGCAACAAAATGCTTAAAGATATGGAGAGGCCGTTATTATGCAGCACCTTGCAATAATTCCTGATGGTAATCGTCGCTGGGCGACAAATAATAAGTTAAAGGCTCATTTTGGGTATAATAAGGGCATGGAAGTTTTTCAAACGGCCATCAAGGTGTGCATCGATAATAATATTAAATATCTTACGTTTTATACGTTTTCTTTAGAAAATTTCAATCGAAGTGAAGCTGAAAAAGGGTACCTTTTTTCAAGCCTTCCAACCGAATTTCTAAAAAAATTACCTGAATTGATTGAAAATGGGGTTAAGGTCCAATTTTTGGGAGATCAAAACTTCTTTCCGGCTCAATTGCGACAAACCATTCTGGAAATTGAAGAAAAGACCAAGAGCCTTAACTGTTTGACCTTGAGTCTTTTGTTTTGTTACGGCGGTCGGCAGGAAATTGTTTCGGCGGCGCAAAAATTGGCTCAGCGGGTTTTGGCTGGTGACTTAAAGCCGGATGAAATTACCGAAGATCTTTTTCGTACATCACTTTTGACAGGCCTGATGCCCGACCCTGATTTGATTATCAGAACAAGCGGGATTGTCCGTTTGAGTAATTTTTTGCCGTTTCAAGCGGCTTATAGCGAATTAAAGTTTCTTGATTGTTTTTGGCCTGACGTTTCTGAGCAAATCCTCCAAGGTTGTATTGATGAATTTAATGGCGTGAAAAGAAATTTTGGAAAATAATATGAATATCAAAGTTACCGTTCTTGGTGCTGGCGCGTGGGGGACTGCGATTGCTACGTTATTGGCGCATAATGGGTACGACGTTGTATTGTGGTGTTATGAACAAGACGTGGCCAATGATATTAACCTCAACGGCTTTAATAGCCGCTATTTACCAGGAATTCAGCTGCAAAAAAATATCAAGGCAACCAATAACCTGCAAGAATCCATTCAAGCAAGCCCTTGGTTATTTGAGGCCGTTCCGGTAACGTGTCTCAAATCTGTTTTTGCTTCGGCAAAAACGTGGGTAACCCCAGAGCACCGCATTGTTGTTTTAAGTAAGGGAATAGATTCAGAATCGTCATCCTTGCCCGTCGAAATTATAACCGCGGCCATCAAGGGGGAAAATCAATTTGCTGTTCTTGGCGGGCCTAATTTTGCTCATGAGTTGGCACAGCAGGTACCAACAGCAAGCGTTGTTGCTTCATCATCTATTTCTTTGATTGGCGATTTAGCCAAAATGCTAAATAACCGATTTTTCAAGGTTTATGGCTCGGACGATATTATTGGGGTTCAGGTTGGCGGAGCGTTCAAAAATGTTATGGCTCTTGTTCTTGGGATTGCCAATGGAGCGAAATATCGTGAAAATACAACCGCGTATTTCATGACTCAGGGCCTTGATGAAATGGCAAAAATAGCGGTAGCGCTGGGTGGCAAAGCAGAGACCGTTTATGGCCTATCAGGCTTTGGTGATTTAGTGTTGTGCTGCACCGGATCGTTAAGTAGAAATTTTAAGATCGGGCAATTGTTGGGGCAAGGCGCTCAATTATCATCGCTTGCCGACAAGTTTCCGGTTTTGCCCGAAGGGGTGAATACCCTGCAAATTGTCAAAGTGCTTGCCGATCGGCATGCGCTTACGCTTCCTTTGTGTGGTGGAACATATGGTTTTGTGTTTGCGGGAAAGCCTTTTGATGAGGTTCTTGATACGTTAATGAACGCCGAAAAGAGTTTTGAGTAATGGTTGAAGAGCGGTATAAGGGGAAAATTCTTGAGCTTATTGGGCAATATTTTCCAGATGCGCGAGTTTATCTTTATGGTTCTCGTGCTCGGGGAGATCATTCTCTGAGTTCTGATATTGATATTGCCATAGATACCGGGTGCGTTGCTGATGCGCGCAAAATGGCCCGTATTCGTCTAGCGATAGAAGATCTGAATATTCCATACGCAGTAGATGTTGTTGATTTTCATGACCTTTCTGAATTGTTTCGGCAAAACATAGAAAAGGATAAAATTGTATGGAAAAATTAAACATTCGACTAAAAAATATTCAATTGGCTCTGGTTGCCCTAAAAGAAGCAATAGCTGTTTATGAGACGCTTGATAACGAATTATATCGCAAGCATATTCGCGCATCCAAAATACAGAATTTTGAAATTTGCGTGGACGCTCTTTGGAAGTTTCTTCATATATATTTTACCCAGATGAGTGGGGCGCAACTTCCGACGTCTCCTAAGCCGGTTTTTCAGTATTGCTTGAAGGAAAAATTAACAACTCCCGAGCAAACTGAGCAGCTTCTTGATATGGTTGATGACCGAAACCTTACATCACACACATATCTTGAAAATCTTGCTGAGCGAATTAACGATAAAGCAGCTTTTTATTACGAGCTTATGTCTAAATTGGTTGATAAAGCAGCAGCGAATCTTTGCAAATAAGGCCTAAGGTTATTTGCGCCGATTAAATGCAATCTTTTTTTCTTCAAGCAATCGCTTAAGTCCAAAAAATTCTCGCCAGCCGCCCTTACTGAGTGGTTTTTCAAAGTAGGGCAATGTTACTTTGTCGACGGTAAACAATGTGCAAAAAGCCTTAGCCGTAGCAAGGGTTCGTTGTCCTGGCCGGGCAATGATATATTCTTTAAGGTGAATTTTGCCAAATCGTTTGACCAAGTATGGCTTGAGTTCAAATTCGACCGCCTTTTCTGGTGATTTGCGGCGATTAAAAAATCCATTATCGGTTATGGAGAGGCGGCCATCCGCTTCTTGATGAATATCCAAGAGTTGGTTGGTTATTTTTTTCTTGGGGGTCTTTGCGGTTGTTTCGGTAGCTATTAGTTCTTTATTTTCAGTTTGAGCCGGAAGCTCGCCTTTTGGCGTAAGCCTAATGGTTGCTTGAGTATTTGCCGTGGGTGATGGTTGGTCAAAGCGTGCAATTGCCCACAAGCCAAGCAAGCTTACCCCAAGGATCGCAGTCATTATACCGATGCGTGTCCCGCTTTTTTTGAATTTTCCAACGTGCAAAATTACTACCGTAACAATTGGGATAGCAAAAAGAAAGAAGACCGGCGGGCGACAAAATTCGATAAGCCAATCTTGGCTTCCATGAGCAAGGATATTATCCCAGGTTTGGGTAAACCAATCGAGCGTAACAATCAAAAAATAGTTGGGGATGTGCAAAAGTTGGGTAAAAAAGACCAATGAACTGAGAATAAGAAAAATGGTTAATATTGGTGAAAAAAGGAGGTTGCCGGCAAACGTCATAAGTGATAACGAGAGCCCCCAATTGACCAAAATTGGCACAGCGGCAATGGTTACAATGAGCTGTGTTTGAAGAAAATTGGACAGGTACGCTTTAATTTTTACCATGAAGCCTTGGTTCCGGACAAAACTCATGGCTGTGGCATGTGCAAAAAGAGTCGTTTCAAGAAAAAGTCGGCGCTACCAGAACCCGGTGGGGTATGGAGGTGGTTTTTGACCGTTTCGATGGCTGCAATATACCAGGCGCCATCGCTTGGATTTTGGGCAAGTTTTTGCGTTAAATATTCAAGCAGGTCAAAACAAAGTTGAACTGCTTCTTTTTCTGATTGTTTATTTTTCTTTAGTTCCTGTTCAAAGCCTACCGGGTCATCAAGTTTTGAGGGTATCGCCAAATATTCCATAATTGGGTGGAGATCAATTACCTTTGCGGCGTCCGTTTTTTGCTGGGATGTTTCTCCTATTGGCATAATATACGAACGCGAAAGAATGGTCGGCAAAATAGCGTTTTTGTTGGTTGTTAAGAGGATAAAAACGTATCCCCGGGGCGGTTCTTCAAATACCTTGAGCAATCGGTTGGCCGTTGCCGGGTTGAGTGTTTGGGCTTTTTCCAGGACAAAAAAGAATTGTTCATGGTCTTCAAGCGCAAGGCGCACTTTGTCAAATACCACATCAACTTCGTCAACCGTATAATCCTTTTCGGGGCAAATCCACAAGAGGTAAGGGTGCTGGTGTTGCTTGATGCGGCGGCAATTGATACAAAAGCAATTGTCCGGATCGCCGGCCGAAACTTCTTTGCAAAAGTTTTTGCATAATAGGCGGGTTGCATATTCATTGGTGTCAGTGCTGGTGCCTTCGATAAGGAGGGTTGGAACCACAAGGTCTTTGAGTTGGCATGTTGTCATTATTGTGCAATGCCTTTGGTTTTGATAATGGTAAGCGCTTGTTGGGTAAGTTCTGCTTGAGATAATGTTCCATCAAGGGTGACAACCTCGGGACGACCCTTAAAAATTTCATGGTACCCAGAGCGAACTCGATGCCAAAAATCAATTTTTTCTTGCTCAAAGGCGGTTAATTGTTCTTTGCGTTGTAATATTCGGTCCATGGCCGTTTGAGGGTCTATGTCAATATAGATAATGAGGTTTTGGGTGATGCCGGCCATTGCCCATGTGTTGATTGATTTGATCATAGCAAGGTCAAGGCCTCGGCCATATCCTTGGTAGGCCATTGATGAGTCGTTCATACGATCAGAGATTACTAGCTTGCCTGTTCGCAGGGCTGGGATAACTACTTGTTCAAAGTGTTGAGCTCGGTCAGCGGCGACCACAAGGTATTCTGCTTTATATCCCATGGGGTCTTTGCGGGTGTGCAGGATGGCGCGCAGTTGTACTCCGAGTGGCGTTCCGCCAAACTCCTTGGTAAGTACAACCGGAAGCCCCTGTTGCGTTAATATGTCCGCCAGAGCTTTGGCCAGCGTTGATTTACCGCTACCGTCGATGCCTTCAAGGGATATGAGTTTGCCAGGGTACATTTTATCCATATCATCCTTCCTAGTAAGGTTGCTGTGTTTATATAAGATGGATCCCGGCTCCAGCCTTCGCACAAGGCTTCGGCGGACACGGTCGGTGGCCGGGATGACAAAAAAAGCAGTGTTTAATTTGGACTATAAACCAGGGCGCATAACGGTTTATTTTTGAAATTTTTTATAATACTACCTAATTTGTCATCCCGGACGTGATCCGGGATCCATCTTTTTATAACTTTATTGAGCTAAGGACACCGATTTTTGTGTTGTTGCTCCAAGGTTAAGCACCGGAGCATCCTGAATTGTTTGGATGACGTGCGCAACTTCTTGGTCGGTAAGTTCAGGCCATATTGGCAATGCCAAAACGGTCGAAGCCAAATTTTGAGCAACTGGACACGCGGTAGCAAGCGCAGGGTTTGGATTTAAAAACTCAATATCTTGCAGCGATTTTGGATAGAAAATATTGGATCCAATTTGTTGATCGGTCAAATATTGCTTAAGTTCGGTGCGCATCATTGGGTTATTCAATTGGATGCAATATTGATGGTAAACGTGGTGCCCAATAACGGTGAGCGGTATTTTGATTGCAGGATTGCTTGCAAATGCGGTGTTATAGCGAGCAGCAATTTCGTTGCGGCGGATATTCCATGCGGCCAAGTAATCGAGCTTGAGGTTCAAAATGGCGGCTTGAATACCATCTAAGCGGCTGTTAATGCCTTTTTCCACATAATCATAATGAGTTTTGCGGCCATGGTTGCGTAAGCGCAAAAGCTTTTCGGCCAGCTCAGGGTCATTGGTGCAGCAACATCCAGCGTCGCCAAATGCGCCTAAATTTTTGGTAGGATAAAATGAGAAGCAGCCAATATCACCAAGGGTTCCCGCTTGTTTGCCCTGATATGAAGCTCCAAATGCTTGGGCGGTGTCTTCGATAATCCAAAGGTTCCAGGTTTTTGCAATTTGTTTAAGGGCGTCATAATCGGCGCATTGGCCAAAAATGTCGACCGAGATCATGCCAGAAACAGGCAAGCCAGTTGAGGTGTGAATGGTCGAGCGATGAACGATTTATGCATTTGTTTTCAACCAAAGGGTCAATTTTTTAGGGCAGATATTAAACGTTTCAGGATCAATATCAATAAATACCGGGTTGGCATTATGAGCAACAATTTCGCTGCTAGAAGCAATAAATGAGAAAGGCGTGGTTAAAACAATGGCGTTTTCTGTGATGCCTAATGCTTTGAGAGCAAGCCAGAGGGCGTCGGTGCCAGAGTTACATGCAATGACGTGGTTTGATTTGAGGTATCCCGCCATTTTCTTCTCAAATGCGTCTACGTAGGTTCCACCGATAAATTGCTGGCTAGCAATAACCTGGGAAACGGT
>CAZLQB010000003.1:22283-24612 GCA_964561585.1 uncultured Pseudomonadota bacterium | reverse complement strand
GCGATAAGTACAAAAAAGGTGATATGGTTGATGCCATTATCCTTTCAATCGACGCAGACAACCGCAAGGTTTCTCTCGGTGTTAAACAACTAGACAAAGATCCTTGGGCAAACGTTGCTAACGAATATGCTCTTGGCTCAACCGTTGAAGGTGCTGTTTCCAAGATCACCAGCTTTGGTGCTTTTGTTAAACTATCTACCGGCATCGAAGGCTTGGTACACATTTCTGAGCTTTCAAACGCAGAAATCGCCAAAGTCGAAGATATTCTTAAAGTTGGCCAAGTCGAGAAGTTCAAAGTCATCAAGGTCAGCGCTGACGATCGCAAGCTTGGTTTAAGCCTACGAGCAATCAAAGAGCCAAAACCAGAGCAAGCTCAACAGCCAATGCAAGAGCGCCAAGAAAGACCTGAACGTCAAGACAGACAACCAGCTGAACAACAAGAACGTGCACCTCGTCCACAACAACAAAGACAAGAACAGCCAAGACCGGTTGTTGCAAAACCAAAAGAACAATCACAAGCAAAAGGTTCTTTGCAACAAGCACTTGAGGAACACGCAGCTAAGTTAAAGAATCAAGACAAACCAGAAGAAAAATAAGCATACAGCTTAGTTAGTTAATGAGGCCCGCGAATTGCGGGCCTCATTTTTATAAAAAGGATTTATCATGATGGAAAGAACATTTGCGATCATTAAGCCAGACGCCGTACAGGCAAAAAATAGCGGCAAAATCATCGACCGTATTGAGCAAGAAGGCTTCAATATTGTTGGCATGAAAAAAATACACATGACCAAACAACAAGCCGAAACCTTTTATGCCGTCCACAAAGACCGCCCATTTTTTGCCGGCCTTACAGAATTCATGTGCTCCGGACCCGTTGTGGTTATGGCACTTGAAAAAGAAAATGCCATCAAAGCATGGCGCGACCTTATGGGTACAACCGACCCTGCAACCGCAGAAGCTAATACCTTGCGCAAGCTCTATGCCACAAGCAAGGGTGAAAATGCTACCCACGGTTCAGATGCTCCAGAAACAGCAAAAGATGAAATTTCATTCTTTTTTCCTGAATTGAACTAAAAATAAGCTAGGTGGGTGAGAGCAATCTCACCCACCTAGCTTATTTCAATTTTGTCATCAATACAGCCAATTAATTCACATTCAACCCAAATCCCATTGCATGAAGAATCGCTGCAAGGGAGCTTAGCTCAGGATTTCCATTTTTAGATAACATACGATACAAACTCTCTCTTCTCAAACTTGCTCTTCTGGCCAAAGCGCTCATCGAACCCTGTGCCTCGGCTACATTCTTAAGAGCATTAAGAAAAAGTTGTTGTGATTCTTGATCCCCTTTCAAACTCTCCTTAAGAGCCGCATTTAAATACATAACAGCATAATCACGATCTTTAAGCCGAAAAATCAAAGTATCATGATAATCAATGCATCCAGGTGTTTTTTTGGTTATTTTTTTAGTCATGCTTCAACCCCTGTTTTTTAAAATCTTGAAAATACTCTTTTGCTTGTGCAATATCTTTTTGTTGATTTTTTTTCTTTCCAGCGCATAAAAGCAAGATAATTTTAAGGCCAATTTTGACAAAGTATACTCGATAGCCAGGCCCAATATCAAACTTGAGTTCGTAAACACCATTACCAACCGACTCACATACTCCAAAATTGCCCAATTTTACACGCTCTATTCTCAAATCGATTGCAATTCGAGCGTTTTTATCGGCTAACTCATTCATCCACTCATCAAATGGGCATTTCCCGGCTGATGTTTCATAAATTTTTATCTGGTGTCCCACAAACCCTTCTCGCTATTAACAAAAATTGCACGTTCAAAAATCAATTGTTATTATAATCCAAATGTAACTTAAAAGCAACACCCTTGCTACAGTCCAAACCCTTCCTCAAGATAAAACTACGAATTTACATCTCATGGGTACAACCGACCCTGCAACCGCAGAAGCTAATACCTTGCGCAAGCTCTATGCCACAAGCAAAGGTGAAAACGCAACCCACGGTTCAGATGCTCCAGAAACAGCAAAAGAAGAAATCTCATTCTTTTTTCCTGAATTGAACTAAAGTTGAAAACAAATAGCCCAATGTTTTCGCATTGGGCTATTTGCATATTTTACGGAAAGCGCAATCTCTATTTCTTGGCAAATTTTAAATTTTTAGTTTTTATCTTCGCTGCTTTAAAGTTAACGGTTCTCACTTTTTGTACTGCCCGCGGCAAAGCAATCTTTTGAGGCTTGAGTATGGGCTCATCATCGATCAAAAGAATAACACGAATATTTTTCCCCAAAGCCCCTACGTATTGTTTAGGCAAAGC
>CAZLQB010000003.1:19136-22273 GCA_964561585.1 uncultured Pseudomonadota bacterium | reverse complement strand
CGTACCATTTTCCTCTTTTGCTATAAATTCTATTGCATGCATAAGAACCCTTTCTTTAAACTTTTTCTGTTTTCAAGATTCATTCATACCAATAGTATACCACACAAAAATTGGGTACCCGCCCAAGCCGCCCCTTTTTTTACGTCACTACTTTACTAAAGTCTTTACTTTCACCACCGCCTATCAATATACATAAATACGTACGCAAATTTTTTAACATTCGTCGACGTATTTTACCCCCCCTCTATATTGAAGGAGTTTGGCAGTGAAAGTAAAAATTGCCCCCCTGTTACTCATAATAACCTTATTCATATATCATAACGCAGGTGCCGCAACGTATGGATCGGACACCGCATTATCCATCGTTAACCCATTTAACATCACGGGCGCAACCAACGATATCAAAACATTTGGCTGCGTAAAAAACGGTTTCAAGTTTGTCGACTCGTCAACTACCTGCTCTTTTTACTCAATTTTTCCGGTCGGGGGACCAATATCACTCACCGGTGGAAATTTATGGCTCAACAGCGACCTTATATTAACCAACACAGGAACATTTAATGACCTTGGTACCATTAAAGGGCAAAATCATATCGTAGACATTTCTCCGTACCAAACAAGTTTTGCAGGCCGGTCAAACCCCTCAGGAAAAAGAATTTTTGAATTGATCGCACGCGTTACCCCCGCAAGAACAGTCAACTCAGTTGCATGGTCGCACGACAATCTTTATCTTGCTGCCGTTATTGCAACAGGAGCAGGCAGCGATCTTTTTATATATTCATTTAACGGTACGGCGCTCACGCAAGTTGCATCTGCAAACCTTGGAGGCACCGGCAACTGTGTCCGCTGGCACCCGAGCAGCTATTATTTGGCCATTGGAACAAGTACCACCGCAAGCAGAGTCGCCATATATTCCTTCAATTCGACCACCAATGCATTAACCTCCACGCTTAGTATAAACCCAGGCGTAACGATCAACGCTATTGGTTGGCAAGGCCGCGGTAAATATCTAGCAGCCGGCGGAGCAGCGCGCGTGCGCGCCTACAGCTTTACCGATAGCACTTATTCAGCATTATCAACAACCTATACAACGACCAATACCATCGCGGGAACGGTCTCAAATAATTCCATCGCCTGGGCCCCTAAAGGCAATCAAAACGATTTTATAGCCGGAACAACAACAAACGGTGAATTGCTTCTGTATCGCATACCAACCAGCGGAACAACCCTCACCCACCTGAAAAACTATGTCCTTGGAACAGGCGGCATTAATGGATTAGATTGGGCCGCAACAAGCACCTTTATTGCCGTTGCTTTTCAAACAAATGCGGTCAAAACATATCAGCATGCAGTTGAGAGCAATACAATAACCCTCAAAACCAGTTATACCACTCCAGCAGCCGCAAAAGACGTAAGCTGGAAGCCAACGGCAACCGAACTTGCAGTTGGAACGGTTGCAACGGCAGCGGGCAACGAATTTATTTCGCTTAACTTTACCCCTGCAACCTATGCTTTAAATCTAGCATATAGCGTCGACGTTGCGGCCGGCATAAACGCCCTGCGTTACTCGCGAGACGCAACCGGCACCTACCTGGCACGAGTTGACAACACCACGCGCAACGTCTCGGTCTTTAAAGAATCGTATTCACCTTTTATTTTTGACAACACAACCATCTTTTTAAATAGTAACCTTACCCTCGGTTCACCATTGTCATTTCTTGGCGCCTGCACCGTCAACGGCCAGGGAAACACCATAACCTTTACCGGTGATGGGACCCTTAACATCGACCAAGGAGGATCGGTTACTTTACAAAATATCACCCTCGATTTCCAAACACCAAACGCATTCTCACTGCAGGGACCAACATCAAAAGCGATACTCAGGGATGCAACCATCGCACTCAAAAGCGATATTATTTTGGGCGACGGCGTGATGGAAACATACGAAGATGTTCTCATCACAGGACCTTATACGTTTTATTTGGCAAGTTCCAATACCTCAACAATTCATGCCAACTCAAATCTGACCCTAGCAAACCAAGCACAATTAAAAACAGGCCGCAAAAAGTTTGGGGGGCCCAACCCATTAGAATTTGAAGATAGCTCATCACGCCTCACCCTCAATGATGCATCACTTTATGTTACCCACTCAGGATTAACCCTTAAAAAAGGAATTGTTAATATTTACGACGCTTGCAGCTTTGACATTAACTTAACCGAAACAACTACCGGCCTCACGCAAGGCCTTATTCTTGGTGATGGCACGGCGGCAAATGACGTTACGGTCAAATTACACGGCAACGGCGCATCACTCACCATAACTTCTGGCACCCCCCAAGGATCATTTGTTGCTGACGCTAATGGTCGCGATACCTTTAAATTTTATGGGCAACCAAAGTTTAGCTTGTCCTCCACCTCGTCTATGTATATCCCGCGGCGCATGACGTTAACCGATGCGTGGCTTGATATCGCTGGCGGCAGCCCCCTTTACATGGATCCTGCAGCATATATCGTGGGCGAAAATTTGCATTATACGCACCACGCGCTTGATGAGGATTTTATTCTAACCGGAACACTACGAACAGCCGGATCCATTATTCTTGATAATGGTGATGAAATAACCATGAACACCGGCTATATTGCTCAGCAAGTTACCGCACAACGCCATTACAACAAAATTACAGGAAATGGCGACATTAAAGGGCAGCTATTACTTAATGATGCCAACACCTCTTTATCACTCGATCTTTTAACCGTATTTGATAATCATAACCTTGCGCTCAACAACGGCCGACTTATTCTCGAAAACAACCTAGCGTTTGCGCATAATTATATCATTGAAGGCCCTGGTGTTGTGCAAATGAATGGACATGAACTTACCTTTGGAAACCAATCTTCAACCTGGACAAGCACCATATATTTTGATGGCGATCAGTCGCTCATGGAATTTAATGCCGACGTAGACTTAACGGGCAAATGGACCTTTAGTCGCGACTGCGTAATTAATGGCAATGGGCACGAACTTGACCTGTTAAATACTGGAACCATCGTTATTGAACGCGGATCAACGCTCACGTTAAGAAACATGGCAATCGAAAACTTGTCGCGCCGCAATGACATTATGGGCTCAGATATTA
>CAZLQB010000003.1:16129-19126 GCA_964561585.1 uncultured Pseudomonadota bacterium | reverse complement strand
TAGCACATTGATCCTTGATAATTGCACAATACAACTTGCCGGCGGATATAAATGGAATACCGGAAGACTCAAGATCGTTAACGAAGTCGCGCTCATGAGCAACGGTAATTTTGATACCGTATACACATTTTCATATCAGTCGGCGGCCACCAGCGAACTTTATGAACGCTCAACCTTGGCCATTTATGATGGCGTCAATTTTGAAGTTGGCAAAAAATATGCTACCGGCGCCCAGCCCATTTCATTTGAAGATAATACTGGAATTATCGACCTTTGGGGCGGATCGCTTACCGTAACACCATCAGGAATGACACTAACCAAAGGAACATTACGCGCATTCCGCCTTTCAACACTTGATATTAAAGGACGCGCACTTGGAACCATCCTTACACTTGGCGATGAGACAGCGGCTAATGACGCGAAATTGCAAATAGGCGTCGGTGCCGCATCACAACTCAATGTTAAAAATGGCAAAATATGCTACAAAAATTACACCCCAGCCGGCCGCATCACCTTTGACCAAGAACTTGGAATCCTCAATTTCTTAAATGGCGCAGGGCTTTCGGCATGCAGTAATTTAAATCTCCAAAACGGAACCCTTCGATTTCCCGGAACAGCAACGTCCCTCGTCCAAGAAAGTGGAAAAACATTATCTCAAACCAATATGCGACACATCCACGACTCACCATATTCAACCCACACGGTCACGTCAGGAGTTCTGGAACCTTATACAATTGCCAATGGTGGAACATACCTGGCAACCGATGGCACAAGCGAAACAAACTTAACCTTTGGAACGGGAACCGAATATTTTGGCGGTTTAGGAAAATTCAAAGGGAATCTCACCCTTGCCGGCGCATCAACAACGGTAAATGCTTCGTTGACACAACCGATTGATGGTAATATTACATTAAATGGCGGAACCTTTGACTTGAATCAATCGTTCGGATTTATAGGCGCACATGGATTTGCAGGCTCTGGTACCATTAAACTTAACACTAATGAATTCTCACTTGGCACCACGGACTACACCAGAACAAACACCCTGTATTTTGATGGCACTGGCTCAATTATGAAATTCAATGCCAATGTTGGATTAACCGGTAAATGGACCTTTAGTGGCAATTGCATTGTTGACGGCAACGGCTTTGGCTTTGATCTTTTAAATACCGGAACCGTTATTATTGAAAAAGGCTCAACATTAACCTTAAGAAATATGGGAATCTCAAATCTTTCTCGCCGCAACGACATTATGGGTTCGGATATCAATAGCACCTTGGTCCTTGATAATTGCAGCCTTCAATTTGCTGGTGGTTATAAGTGGCAAACAGGAAAAGTAAACGTATTTAACCGCGCTGCATTATTAGCAACTGCAGGTTTGGATACGACTTATACATTATCATATGAATCAGCAGCAACAAGCAATATTGACGCTAACTCCGTACTAGAAATTTACAAGGGCGTAAACCTTGAAATCGGCAAAAAATATTCAACCGCAAGCAACCAACCTATAACATTTGCAGACAGTACTGGATTTATCGACCTCTGGGGTGGAAGTCTTACCATTACCCCATCAGGAATGACCATCACCAAAGGAACTATCCGCACTTTTCGATCATCAACACTTGATATCAAAGGTCGTGCAATTGGCACAATGCTGACCTTTGGTGATGGGACCGCAGCAAACGATGCAATATTACAAATAGGCGTAGGCGGAGGCAATACCCTCAACGTCAAAAACGGAAAACTGCTTTATAACAATTACAGTTCAACCGACCGCCTTATTTTTGATAATGAGCGAGGAACCATCAAATTTTTAAATGGAGCAGGACTAACGGCAAACCGTAATTTATTACTACAAAATGGATCACTTGATTTCCCATCAATGTCCGTATTTGCCACCCAAAATGGCGCAACATTTGCCCAAACCAATATGACACACAAACACGAAACTCCTGCATCTACCCACAAAATAACATCATCGGGTATTACACCGGTCAGCATCCCAAACGGTGGATCGGTGATAACAAGTGATGGTAGTTTAACTGAACCATTAACATTCTTAGCCGGAACATCAGAAATTGGCGGCGCTGGAAAAATTGCGGCTAATATAACGCTTGAAAATAGTGCAACAACAGTTAATGCTCACCTGCAACCAAAGCTTGAAGGCTCTATATTTTTGAATGGTGGGACATTTGCATTAGAAGATGACTTTGGTTTTACTGGAGCAAATAACTTTGCCGGCCAAGGAATTGTGGATCTCGATGTCCACAAATTAACGTTTGGACAGGTTGACTCAGCAATGACAACCTCATTATTCATTAATTCAGTCGCAGGCCAAATTGAACTTAATAGCTCATTTGATATGTTTAGCTCCGTAACATTTGGCGGTGGGATATGCGTAATGAATGGGCGAGCAAATGTCATTGATTTTTCACACGGCGGAATGTTTACCATTCGTCCAAACACCACCCTTGTTCTCAACAACGTCATTCTTCAAGGTCTTGGCAGCAAACGAAACAACTTCAACTTCATGGACAAAACCTCTCATATTAAGATTTTTAACTCTTTCCTTGGTTTTGACAAGAGCATTACAACAACCAATGGCGGCATTTATGTTGCTGGGACATCGGTTCTTGGATTAAAAGGAAACACCTGGACATTTGATCTTAAAGGCTCATTAACTGTTGACGGTGTAGCGTTATGGAAAGAAAGCTTGGGTAACTCAAATTGCGGTAGAGTTGCTTTTGGGTCAGGAGACCAATCAAAATACCTAACATTACTTTCAACAGGCACCATTAAATGTACAACAAACGCTGAACTTGTTTTAACAACAACTCGAGCTCTTGGCAATAGAGCTACCGCCATTGAGGCTACCGGCAGCGGAATTACCAATCACACAACACACGTAAACTACAGCGACAATACAACACTCAGCGAACCTGAATTATTTAAACAGGGCATAACCGTTGCGGCAACAAAAACACTCGGCCTTGA
>CAZLQB010000003.1:14511-16119 GCA_964561585.1 uncultured Pseudomonadota bacterium | reverse complement strand
CTCTTTCTGGCAACATAAATCTAAGTGGGAGCGGAACGTTACAAATGAATGGCGATCTTATCCTTGATTCTGGAGCTTACCTCACCTCAGGCGGCATCATCAAAGGCGAAGGTAATACTCTGTTATTCACCTCAAGCTTTGTTATCCCATCAGGCAGCCGCCTCAAAATAACAAGCAACCTGGTCATTGACGGCCAAGGAAACAACTTGATAACCGGCCAAGGGGCTCGCCTTATTGTTGACCCTTCGATCTCGGTAACATTCCGTAATATAAACTGGTTTAACAGCAACACCGAACCTCACCTTGAAATGCGTGCCGACACCTCAAGCCTAACACTTGATAACGTAAACGTGGCATTTGACCGCAACTTCAACTTCACGCAAGGCCGCTTATTTATTGATAATGATGTTATGGTGACCGGAACAAACACCTTTGCTTATTCATCACTAAACCCACTTTATGTAGAACCATTTGGTACGTTACGTTTTGATATTGGCACAACGTTTAGTTATAGCCCATACGAAAACCGCCCACACACGACAACCGAACGCGATTTATTAAGACTCGTCGACCGCACCTCACAGCTCTATTTTGATGGCTGCAACGTCAATCTTCCTGACGCTGGCATGCGCTTAACCAGAGGCACCATTTGCTTTGACAACAGCATAACAATCAATGGCAATACGGTAAGTAATAATGCCGCAACCAGTTTTGAATTAGGCGATGGCTTATCGGATGCATCAGAGGTCGAAACAAAAATACTCAGCGCAGCACGACTACAATTAAACGGATATATGTGGCATAACACATTCGGAGCATAGTAATAAAGGAATAGAGGCTCGGCGATACAAAAGCCGGGCCTCTAAAAAAAGTAACGCATAAAAAGGAGCGTTGAAGAACTCATGAAAAAAAATATAATAACCTATAATATTCTGCTCATTGTGGTAACAGTAGCCCTGTGGAGTGGCGTTTTTGCAGCCAATATTGATTTTGCAAGCTCAGCCTCGCAAGTTGTTTTTGGAACCGATGCCTCAAAAATACAAATTAATCATCCAACAAAAATAAAGGGCTGGAGCCAATTATCCATCGTAAAACCTGACGGCTATTCGCTGGCAAATACCTGGACCGAAACATGGGGAACCAGCTTTATTATTAGCCCCAATGCAAGTGGTTCTGGGCAGGCACAACCGGCAACTCATTTACTAATAACTTCCAGCAACGCCCTTGTTTATTTAGATGGTCAAAACACCTCAGCCCACAACACCATTAACACAAGCTTACGCACCTCCAGCAACGCTTTGGTTTATCTGAACGGCCAAAACACCACGGCGCATACAACCTTGACCAACGATATTAGAACTAATAGCCATGCCTTGGTTTATCTCAACAATCAAACAGTAACTAATTTCCGTACCAACAGCAACGCCCTTGTTTATTTAGACGGACAAAACACCTCGGCCCACAGCACTATAAATACAAGCTTGCGAACCTCCAGTAACGCCTTGGTTTATTTGAACGGCCAAAACTCCACGGCGCACACAACCTTTACTAACGATATTAGAACCAATAGCAACGCCCTTGTTTATTTGAATGACCAAACAGCCTCTA
>CAZLQB010000003.1:0-14411 GCA_964561585.1 uncultured Pseudomonadota bacterium | reverse complement strand
CTAATTTCCGTACCAACAGCAACGCGCTTGTTTATTTAGATGGTCAAAACACCTCGGCCCACAATACCATTAACACAAGCTTACGAACCTCCAGTAATGCCTTGGTCTATTTGAACGGGCAAAACTCAACGGCGCACACAACCTTTACTAACGACATTAGAACTAATAGCAACGCGCTTGTTTATTTGAATGACCAAACAGCCTCTAATTTCCGTACCAACAGCAACGCCCTTGTTTATTTAGATGGTCAAAACACCTCAGCCCACAACACCATTAATACAAGCTTGCGCACCTCCAGTAACGCTTTAGTTTATCTGAACGGCCAAAACTCAACGGCTCACACAACCTTTACTAATGACATTAGAACTAATAGCCATGCCTTGGTTTATTTGAATCGAACCACAAGTAATTCACTCTCTTATTTATCTATTAACGGCAGCGATTCTCCTTTAGCCAGAGCAACAAGCCATGCATTGGTTTATTTAGATAGTCAAAATACCTCGGCCCACAACACCATTAATACAAGCTTGCGAACATCCAGTAATGCTTTGGTTTATCTGAACGGCCAAAACTCCACGGCTCATACAACCTTTACTAACGATATTAGAACTTCCAGCAACACGCTTGTTTATTTAGATGGTCAAAACACCTCAGCCCACAACACCATTAATACAAGCTTGCGAACATCCAGTAACGCTTTGGTTTATTTGAACGGGCAAAACTCAACGGCTCATACAACCTTTACTAACGACATCAGAAACAACAGTAACGCCACTAACTCAATTTCCGGCAGAGTTGGCGCCCTAGAATCGGACGGTAGCGGAATAATTTCGCATACAACACACGTTAATTACGAAACAGACACAACGCTCAGCCAACCGGTATTGATAAAACAAGGCGTCACCGTTGCCGCAACAAAAACACTTGGGCTTGATATTACCCTACCAATTTCGGGAAACATCAACCTTAGTGGTAGCGGAATATTACAACTGAACGGCGACCTTATTTTCGATTCAGGCACTTATTTAACCTCAGGCGGTATTATCAAAGGCGAAGGCAATACCCTTTTATTAACCTCAAGTTTCGTCATTCCACCAAGCAGCCGCCTCAAAATAATGAGCAATATGGTAATTGATGGGCAAGGAAATAACTTGATAACTGGCCAAGGCGCCCGCCTTATTGTTGACCCTTCGGTCTCGGTAACGCTCCGCAACATAACCTGGTTTAATAACAACTCAGCGCAACACCTTGAAATGCGTGCCGATACCTCAAACTTAACACTTGATAACGTTGATATATCGTTTGACCGCAACTTCAATTTCACTCAAGGTCGCTTATTTATTGATAATGACGTAATGGTGACCGGAACAAATACCTTTGCTTATTCGTCAATTAAGCCTCTGTATATTGAACCTTTTGGCACGTTGCGCTTTGATATTGGCACAACATTTAGTTATAGCCCATACGAATCAAGACCGCACACGGCAACCGAGCGCAACCTGTTAAGACTTGTTGACCGCAGCTCAATGCTCTACCTTGATGGCTGTTCCATTAACCTACCAGATGCGGGCATGCAATTAACACGAGGAACGGTATGTTTTGACAACAAGGTTATTGTCAACGGTAACACCACAGCAATAGATGAATTCCATTGTTTTGAATTTGGTGATGGCATATCAGAGGTTGCCGACGTTGAGATTAAGGTCCTTAGTGGAGCAAACGTAAACGTTAACGGTTTAATGTATCATCACCCAGAAGGGTCTGATCTTGGACCGGTCTAATCGTAAACTAATAAGATAAATAGGAAAAGGGGCCCGAAAAACCGGGCCCCTTTCTCATTATACTTTCTCAATAGAATCTTTGTCATCCTCGACGTGCCTGCCCGCCATAGCCTTGGCGACGGCTGGGATCGAGGATCCATCCTACAAGCTTATTCAAAAAGGCTTGTACGTCCCAATTTTTTCCAATCGGTATCAAATAACTCAACACCGCGATCGGTTAACGGGTGCTTAATTCCCTGCTCAATAACATTAGCCGGCAAGGTCACAATATCAACGCCAGCATAAGCAACCCGGCGCCAATGAAAAACTGACCGAATTGAAGCGGCCAAAATCTCTGCCTCAAATTCATAGTTCCGTTTAATCTCAATCATGTCCTCAACCACTTCAATGCCATCTTCTCCAATATCATCCCAGCGGCCAACAAAAGGAGAGATATAGGTCACGCCAATTTTGGCCATAAGCAATGCCTGAATATCGGAAAAAACAAGGGTCGCATTAATTTTGACACCTTCTTTGACCAATTTAGTCATCACCGGCAAATATTCCTGAAGGCAAGGTATTTTGACTACCACATTTTTTGCAAATGCGGCGATTTCTTTAGCTTGCTTATAAACGGCTTCAGGATCTTTTTCAACCACCTCGATGCTCACTGGCCCAGGAACCATGGCGCAAATATCAAGCAATACTTGCTTTGGGCTTGCGCCTTCTTTACTTAACAATGACGGATTGGTTGTTACGCCGTCTACAAGGCCTGTTGGCAACCATTTTTTGATAACATCACGATTGGCAGTATCTAAAAAGATTTTCATAAGTGATACCCTTTTGCTAGACTTGATACACATATATTGACTAATATAACGCTGTATTTAAGTTATCTACTCAAAAAAATATGTCCACCCCTTTAACAAAGATGGAAAAACAATGAATAAATACGTAATAACCATGCTCTTTATGCTTTCATGCTCAAGCGGCACTGCAATGGTCGAAGATAATACTGTTGCCGATATTCCGGTAGAATATGCAGCGTTGAACGCCGATGAAATAGAAAAAGCACTCGACATGGAAATCATTTTCAGCAAAATGCCAATTGATGCAATGATTGGAGCTTATGTGCAAGCGAAAGAATTATTGCCCTACCTTAAAAGCTATTATCCGGAGGATGTCTTAGCCTCAAAAAAAATTAAAAACCAAATCGAAATGTGTTGCTACCTGATTCCAAAATATGCCGAATTATCTATTGCCTTCACCACATGGTCCGAGTGGGTCGAAGAACAATGGCATGAGGAAGGAGAAAGAAGAACAAGAATCCTTATTGCTGGGCTTGTTATTGCTTTAAGGTTGGAAATGGAAAAACAACTAGAGATTGAGGACGACTTCTCAAATTAGCGCTTTACTTGCATTTTAAGCACAGCCTTTGCTATCGTTAAAATAATAAATTATTTCTACTCGGGGGGGGAGAAAATAATAGAAGCTATCAATAAAAAATTCATTATAAAATCGCTTTTGCCAATAAACCATTAGAAAAATAGAAGCTCAAAAATCCCCCGTATGTAATTTGGGAAAAAAGAGGGGGGCGGATGAATTTATTATCATTTTTTTGGAAAGCGGTTTTCTTCTTTTGGCTATTTTCAACAAAATTTTTTGCTATGACTGAGCTCATTATGCCCACACAATTACTCGATGAAGAATATAGTCTTATTATTAGCACCTATAACAAAAACGCAACCTCTCCATTTAATAAAAAATCAAAATGGAAGGAAACCTTATCACAATATCTTAATAGCCACAGTCCCGACGTTTATGAAATCGATAAAAAAATAATAACCTCACCATACCGCTTGGCCGAAGCATATTTCAATCATTTTATGCACGATTATCGAGAAAAATATGGGCTACAAGAAAACCCTATGAACGAGTGCCTGCTCTTTTTAGTTATTCTGTGCCTTATAGAAAGCCAGCGATTGCCTGTTGGCTTCGCCATTTGAGGATACTTGCTTAACCAAGCCTATTCTGACTTTGTCATCCCGGCCGCCGACCCTGGATCCATCTTAAGGTCATATAATAAAAATTAGGACGGATCCTCGATCACGTCGAGGATGACAAGATAAGGATCCCGGCTCGGGGGCCGGGATGCCAAATGATGACTTGCTTATTTTACAACAAAACTAATTAATCGATTGGGAACAAAAACAACCTTGATAATCGTTTTATCCTGCAACCAACTAGCAATATGTTTTATTGCCTCGGCCTGGACAATTTCTTGTGTTAGCCCTTTAGCCATTGTTACCGTTGCGCGTAATTTACCATTAACCTGTATTGCAAATTCAATCTCATTAACCGCCGCAAGGTCTTTATCAACCACAGGCCAAGTACATTTTTCTAGCTGATTGCCAACCAATTGCTCAAGAAGCTCGGACGCAAAATGTGGAACCATAATCGATAAAGAAACAAGTAATTGTTCCATAATTTCGTGGTCAAAAACCATTTTATTGGCTTCGACATCGTTCAAATATTCCATAACCGAAGCAACGGCAGTATTTGGCTTAAAATCGTCAACCCGTTCTTGATAAGCCTTTAAAAAGCGATGGAAACGTTTTTGAACATTAAGCTCGGCCTTTTGTCCCGCAGGTAATAAATGGGTCGGATTGGTCAAATAAACCCATAAACGCTTCAAGAAATTATGCACACCTTTAATCGAATCTGATTGCCATTCGGTATCAAGTTCTGGTGGGCCCATAAACAACATATACATGCGTAATGTATCAGATCCCATAAGATCAACCATATCGTCAGGGTTTACCACATTACCTTTTGATTTTGACATCTTTTCAACGCGCCCGGTAATTGTAGATTTCATGCACACCATGCCCTGGTTAAAGAGCTGGGCAAATGGTTCATCAAATGAAAGATGCCCAAGATCGTGCAAAACTTTAACATAAAACCGTGCATATAAAAGATGTAGAATTGCGTGTTCGATACCGCCAATATACAAATCAACTGGCAGCCAATGCTTCATATCTTCTTGGGTAAACGGCTTATCGGTTAATGTTGGATTTGGGTACCGTAAAAAGTACCAGCAAGAACCAGCCCATTGAGGCATGGTATTTGTTTCACGTTTAGCCGCCCCGCCACATTTTGGACAGGTGGTGTTAACCCACCAATCAATTCCAGCCAAAGGTGATTCGCCCGTCCCGGTAGGCTGATAATTTTCAACCTCTGGCAATGCAACCGGTAATTGATCTTCAGGTACCGGCACAACACCACATGATGAGCAATGGACCAAAGGTATTGGCTCGCCCCAATAACGTTGGCGTGAAAATACCCAGTCGCGTAATTTATAGGTTATGTGCGTTGCCGCCTTATTTGTTTTAGCCAGATGTTCAATAATCTTTTGTGAGCCTTCAGTTTTGGCATCAAGGCCATCAAATTGGCCGGCATTAACGGTAAGGCCATTTTCGGTAAAAGCCTTGATTAAATTGCCATGTTCATCGTGGCAACCATCAAAAGATTCGTAAGACTTTATAACTTCTTTAATCGGTAATTTGTATTTTCGAGCAAAATCAAAATCACGGTCATCGTGCGCCGGCACACCCATAACCACCCCGGTACCATAATGCTTAAGCACATAATTGGCTAAATAGACAGGAACCTGGTCGCCAGTTAATGGGTTTATGGCATAGCTGCCGGTAAAAATTCCGGTACGTTCTTGAGCTTCTGACATCCGGTCAATATCACTCTGCAACGCAACTTCGGCCTGATAAGCGGTAACGGTGGCGCGAAGGGCATCGGTTATTAAGCCCGAAGCCAATTCATGGTCGGGTGCCATGGCAATAAACGTGACCCCAGGCAATGTATCGGGACGTGTAGTAAAAATTATACATTGCAGGCCGTTCCAGCCGTCGCCCGGGTGGCTATGGCCGGCAGGCCCTCCTGCACCTCCCTGTTGAATTGCAAAGGTGATTTTTGCCCCGGTACTTTTGCCAATCCAATTTTCTTGCATCAATTTTACTTTTTCTGGCCAGTCTAATTTTTTAAGGCCATCAAGCAATTTTTCGGCATATTCGGTAATTTTGAGGACCCATTGGCGAATGTTTTTTTGCGTTGTTGGGGTTCCGCAACGCTCACAAGCCCCGCCAACAACTTCTTCATTAGCCAATCCGGTCAAACATTTTGGGCACCAATTAATAGGCCTATTTGCCTGATAAGCAAGTCCGGCATTATACATTTGCAAGAAAATCCACTGCGTCCATTTATAATACTCAGGGTCGGTGGTATTAACCTCCTTTGACCAATCATAAATAGAGCCAATGTATTCAAGCTGCCGTTTGAAATTTTCTATATTTTTGGCCGTGCCTATTTTTGGGTGAATACCCTTTTTTATGGCATCATTTTCGGCCGGTAACCCAAAGGCATCCCAACCCATAGGGTGCAGAACATCGTAACCTTGCAACCATTTAGAACGGGCATAAATATCCGAAAGGACATAACCCTTCCAATGGCCGACGTGCAAACCAGAACCGGAAGGATAAGGAAACATATCTAAGCAATAAAATTTCTTTTTGGTGTGATCGTTTTTTGTTTTATAGTAGGGGTTCTTGCGCCAATTATCGCGCCACTTTTGTTCAATAACCTTAAATTCGTAACTCATAAGTTTTCCTTTAAATTCCCGTTCGGCTTGGACAAACACGTAGGGTTAGTATAGCAAAAAAAGCAAAAACCCCCAGGCTTTGAAAGGCCGGGGGGTTGTAAACATATAAAAAGCGAAATTTTTTATTATTGTTTTGTTCCCAAAAGATCAATTAATCCATCAAAACCGCCAATAGCATTGCGTCCAATTTCGGCCGCAGCACCTTCACCTTGGTGAAAGAAAAAGCGCCATTCGCCGCCACCAAGACCAGGGCGCTCGGTATCGACAAGAGCTATTTTGTCATTGTCTAAAAAGAAAACATTTGAGTTTGTAATACACCACAAACCACTATTTTGAATTAAGGCTATAAGCGCACAAATCGCATCACAATAAGCTGTTTTGACAAAAGCATGCTCACCATGACCTTCAACTAATTCCTTTACGGTCATCGACTTAAAGCGACTATTGTTTTCTGATTCTGATGGGCACGGAAGTAATGGTTCTACCACAACATAGTTATCATCATTAACATCCTCTGGCGTACCAGGAAGATGATAAAGGGACTTGGGAAAACTGACAATATTGGCATCGTAGCCATTATCCTTAATACACTTATTCAATTCAATATTATAAAACACGCGACTGACCAATTGATAAGGAAATGCAAGCATAGCGTCGTTATCAATCCAACGCAATTTGGCTATTTTGACCAAAGCATTTGGCCATAATTGTGATGTGAACGCAAAATTATTCCCATGATTTTCAATGTTAATAAGCCCATAATCATGGACAAGCCCAGCAAGCAAGACGTCAAATTCAGCTTGATCCAACTGAACCTTTCCATAGGGCTCAGCGTAAGCAGCTTTATTTTTTTGAAGCAACCTAAGCCTCATCCCATTATCTTTTTTCATACGATTTTGGACAGGCCAAGAAAGACAGCATCTTTTATGGTTGTCTATAAAAAGTCTTTTTGCTCGAGGATCATTAAAAAATCTGTTTAAGCCCTCGACAACAGGTGCTGGTATTTGGCGTGAAGTTTCTTGTAATTCATCACTTCTGCTCAAAACAACCGCTTCAGCAATATCCCCCTGGCGCGTTATCTCTTCCTTTAAGCTCAAAAGCTCAGGAGAAACATCAGCAACAGGAGCCTCCATGTATTTCAAAACTGGTGTTTTAAGTAAGGCAAAACCCAATAAAACAGGCAATATCATACGCTTTATCATAAAAACTCCTTAAATTATTGAAACTCAACCAATATCAGTTGAATTCTACACCTTCTATTTATAATATCCAGCCTAATCATAAAATTCAAATTGTCAAATATGACGGTTTTCTTAAGGGATATTGCTCATTTTTCTTAACAATAAAAATCGTTAAAGAGCCGTTGATTCCAATATATTTATTGACAAATGACAAATTAATTGCTTCCAAAACCACAAATTCTGTACGATTAAGCTAGAAAGTGTAATTAGGGCTAACAATACAAAAGACGCAAACAGCACGAAATTATAACTCTTAATGAGGGGGAACTATGAACAGGGGATCAGTGGGATTTTATACGCTACGGAGAATTAATTTACTATTAATAATATTCTCGCTATCGTTCGCCGGAGGATTACAGGCGCTCGCCGAATGGACCGTCCTTGTCTATGTTCAAGCAAACAACAACCTCTCGCAATATGCCGAAAAAAATTTCACCGACATGGCATCTATTGGTTCTACCGCCAACCTTAATATTTTAGTTGAATGGCACCAACCAACCAAGCAAGGTGCATGGAGATATAAAATCGATAAAGGCAAGATGACCTTTGATGCCTGTGTAGCACCAGAATCTGATGGCAATAGCCCACAAGACTTGGTTAACGCCATGCAATGGGCCGTAACCAAATACCCAGCTAAAAAATATTCCCTTGTTTTGTGGGACCATGGCATTGGCATCCTTGATCCAGCATGGGGCAAATACCGCCCATGGAGCAGCAACAAAAACATGATCGAAGCCTCAGCCGTAAAAAACAACCCACGAATTCAAATTGAAGGCATTACGACAAAAAATCGCACAAAAAAAACAAAATGCCAGCCTCGCGCCTTCGCTCAAACGGAGAGCGCCGGTGACGATTTAACACGCGGAATATTGTTTAACGAACAAAGTAGAACATATATGACCAACCAGCACCTTTCGGCCGCGCTCTCACAAATCAAAACAACGGTTTTAGGCGGTAAAAAACTTGATCTGATTGGTATGGACGCCTGTCTCATGGCAATGGTTGAAATTGGTTACCAAGCAAAAAACTACGCCGATATCCTTGTTGCATCGGAAGAAGTTGAATTAGCCCACGGTTGGCACTACTCATCATTCTTGCAAACACTAAAAAATGGAACAATTTCGCCGGCCCAATTGGCTGAAAATATCGTCCTTACCTATGAAACATACTACAAAGAACGAGTACAATTCTTTACCCAATCGGCCATCAATCTTAACAATATGGACACACTCAAAGAGAGCTTAGACAATATCGTTGTGCTCTCTCAAAAGTGTAAAAATGCTAATATACCCATCGGCAAAATTGCCAAAAAAGCACGAACATCAAGTCTTCAGTTTAGCGCCGCCAGCTACATTGACTTACATTCTTTCTTAACCGAATACCTAAAAAACATGCCACCCACAACAACACAAAACAATGGTGTTGGCGAGCTTAAAACAGCAATTAGCTCAGGACTGAAAGTTGTTGAAAACTCGGTTCTTGCATATACCGCCGGTCGATATCTTGGCCGGGCAAGAGGATTATCAATTTATTACCCAACAACAGGAATTGATGCGTCATATGCAAAAACAGATTTTGCAAAAGAATCCCTCTGGTTATGTTTCTTAAGTGAATTATCGGCGTAACAAATTACCCCCAATCCCCAATCTCCCAGGCCTGACGACCACATCGTCAGGCCTCTTTTTTTTGTGCTTTCTCCTACTACTTGATTTTCGTTTTTCGTTTTTTTTATGGTTGGCATAGGATGTTAGTGTTTTATCAACCAATATTTCAAGGAGCTCAACAATGATACGCTCAATTGCTTATTATTCACGGAGACTAATCGTCGGTCTTTTGTTATTAACACCGCTATGCGCTGCGACAAAAAGTACCCCAACGGCCGCATGGTCAATGCTTACGTATATTCAAGCGGATAACGACCTTGCTCCCTATGCAAATTACAATATTAGTGACATGGAAGCTGCCCTTGCGGGAAATAAAAAAACTGCCGATCAAATGAACCTTCTTGTTCAGTGGGACCAACCAAACAACAACAAAACATGGAGATACCGAATAACACCAACTGGCCGGATTGAAGATGAATCGGTTAGCCAAGAAATGGGAATTAACCCAGCACAAGAAATCATCGATTCGATGAAATGGATAAAACGAAAATACCCCGCCCAACATTATGCACTTGTTTTGTGGAACCATGGAAGCGGTGTTGAAGACTATCGATTAAGTTTTCCTCAAATGCCTAAAAGTATTCGAAGCCGCCTGGGCAACTCATGGCTTATGCCGCCAGGAATTTTCAACGAAGCCCGCGGCATTTTGTATGACGACTCACAGGGAACCTGCTTAACGAATCAAGGCTTATTAACTGCCCTGATTGGAATTAATCAGACGATCAGCCAAAAGCTTGATCTGCTTGGCATGGACGCCTGCCTCATGGCCATGGTTGAAATTGCATATCAAATCAAAGAATATGTTAATATTCTTGTCGCTTCGGAAGAAACCGAACCAGGTACGGGATGGGCATACTCAGGCTTTTTATCGCCACTAGTCGAAGCACCTGCACTCTTTACGCCAGAGCTTTTAGCACAAAGCATGGTAACCGCCTATGGAAAATTTTACGCGCCAGAAGACTCTGATTATTCACTTTCAGCGCTCAACATGAATAAAATTATCGACCTAAAAAAGAATATCGACGCAGTGGTGACACAAATAACAGCATGCAAAAAACTTGCCGCAGCCGACACAAAAGACAGAGTAATCAAAGCTCGCAAAGCATCACAAACATTTGCCATTGATAGCTACGTTGATCTTTATTCGTTTTATACAGAGCTCCTAAAACAGTGTAAAAAATCATCCCCAAAATCAGCAAAAATTCTTGACCGTATTGCAAATCAAAAAGCAACCGCCACCACCCGCTACAAAAAATCGGTTTCCGCTTTATCTGCCCTTCTTGCTTCCGGCTTAGGCACCATCAATCAAATTGTTTTTGCTAATGCTGCAGGCTCAGGAGTTCCAAATGCTTATGGAATCTCAATCTATTATCCAAATACACGATATTCAACAACGGCAATTCACCCATCATACCTAAAAACTAAATTCGCCAAAGAATCAAAATGGCTCGCATTTATTAAGGAATATCGTACCGGTCGATAAATAAGTACCAAAAGTCCACGAGGGGCATGCGTATAAACATACGCATGCCCCTCGTGGACTTTTGGTACAAAAAACTTATACTCTTTTTATAATTTCATTCAATTGTCGTTATCGGTTTTAACCATGTATCACAAAAGGCAATTTTATGCTTCAAGCCCAAGCAATACCACAAATCAAACAACCGCAAACCCCCAAAGCTGATGAAAAAATATTGGTTGTTCAGCGCAAAAACCTTTTTGCCGCTATGCCAGAATTTACCGGTTTTCATGCGCTGCAAGATTTTACCACCCTCCAAACCTTGGTCAGCACACACCAAGAATTTCACTGGCGCAGAACGATGGAAGAAGATCCTTCGTATAAACAAATAATTCCTTACCTCATATTCGAGCACAATAACACCTACTTTATGATGCGTCGAAAAACCACTGCTAGCGAACAACGGCTTAAAGATAAATATTCGTTGGGCATTGGCGGCCATATTCGCCAAGAAGATCTCACCTCGAGCAACCTTATTGATTGGGCGCAACGAGAATTTCATGAGGAAGTCGATTATAAAGGGAGCCTCACCACAACGCCAATTGGACTCATTAATGACGAAGCTAATGCTGTGGGACAAGTCCATATAGGTTTTGTATTTTTACTCCGCGGAGATTCACCCAATATCGCCATTCGCGACGAACATAAAGAAGGCCGTCTCGTATCACTTGACGATTGCAAAATGGTTTATGGTGATCTAGAATCGTGGAGCCAATTTGTATACGATTATATTTCCAGGTAGGGGTGAGAGACCCCGGACAAAGCGCCCAGCAACTAGGGAGGTGCAGGAGGGAACGGCCTGCAATAAATTAATATTATTTTTAGCTCTCCAAAGCGTTTCCCATTGGAGAATCCCTGAAGGAACACTATGAACATTCAAATAATACAACAATTAGAAAACGCAGCCCTCACCCTTCGCATCGACTCAATCCGTGCGACAACAGCAAGCGAATCGGGCCACCCTACCTCTTGCCTTTCGGCAGCTGACCTGGTTGCAACAATTTTTTTCAAATACCTGCGCTATGACTTAACCAACCCAGCAAACCAAAACAATGACCGCTTTATTATGTCCAAGGGGCACGCAATCCCCGTTATCTATGCAGCATGGAAACAGTTAGGCGTTATTACCGATGAACAATTACTAAGCCTCCGCAAATTCGATTCCCCTTTTGAAGGCCACCCAACACCCCGCTTTGCATTTAATGAGGCCGCAACCGGATCCCTCGGACAAGGATTGGCAATTGGCGTTGGCATGGCGCTTGCAGCCAAACAAGATAATCGCGATTACCGCACCTACGTTATGCTTGGCGATGGCGAAATCGCCGAAGGTTCTGTATGGGAAGGCGCTGAACTTGCGGCACACTATAAACTGAATAACATTATCGGCATCGTAGACTGCAACCGCCTTGGGCAATCGGGCGAATCAATCCATAATCACGATGTTGAAAAATATGCACAAAAATTTACCGCCTTTGGATGGCAAACAATCATCATAAATGGACACTCGATCCCAGAAATTATAACGGCTATCGATCGCGCCCACGCAATCACCGACCGACCAATCATGATTATAGCCAAAACAATTAAAGGTTATGGCCTTGAAGGAATTGAAAACCTCGCTGGCTGGCATGGCAAGCCCTTCAAACCAGAAGAAGCTACCGTTATGATTGCAAGGTTAAACAAACGCTTTGCAACCGCCGCGACTCTTGGGGAGGTGCAGGAGGGAACGGCCTGCATTAATAACTCATCCGAGGCTATGCCAAGTGAAATAGAAACAACCAGCCCCAAAATCATGCTCGACCTCTCAACCGATCCAAACGCACCACACTTTGCGTCAGACAAAAAAATATCAACACGTAAAGCCTATGGCTACGCACTCGCGGCACTCGGCAGAGCAAATAAGGCTGTCGTAGCCCTTGACGCCGATGTTAAAAATTCCACCTTTTCAGAATTCTTTTCAAAAGAATTTCCCGACCGTTTTGTGCAATGCTTTATCGCAGAACAGGCAATGGTCAGCGTTGCAACCGGACTACAATTACGTGGCAAAATTCCTTGCGCTTCAACCTTTGGCGCCTTTTTTGCACGTGCTTATGACCAAATTCGCATGGCCGGCATTGGCCGCAACGCGGTAAGGTTATGCGGATCTCACTGTGGTGTATCAATAGGACAGGATGGTCCATCGCAAATGGCACTCGAGGATATTGCCATGATGGCAGCCATACCTAACTCAATAGTCCTTTATCCAAGCGACGGTATGTCGGCCTATAAGCTTACAGAATTGGCCGCCAACTATCATGATGGCATTTCATATCTGCGCGCAACACGAGCAGACACCGAAATACTTTACCCTCAAGACGAAATTTTTAATGTTGGGGGTTGCAAAATACTCAAACAAAGCAAAAACGATATCGCTTGTATTGTTGCCGCCGGCATAACAGTTCACGAAGCACTCAAGGCTTACGATTTACTCAAAAAAGATGGTATTTCAATCACCATTATTGATGCATATTCGGTAAAACCACTAGACGTTGCAACAATTACAATGGCCGCAAAAGCATCTGGCAATAGAATTGTCACCGTCGAGGATCATTATATTCAAGGAGGACTTGGTCAAATTGTTGCGAACGCACTCATTAACCAACAAATAAGCGTAACCTCACTTGCGGTCACCCATGTTTCACGATCAGGCGCCCCAGAAGAACTACTCAATGATGCCCGAATCGACGCTGAACACATTGTAAAAATAGTTAAAAATTTTAACGTATAAAAAAATACTTTTTCTGGCCAATTAAAACGATTGTGCTAGTATTTTTTACATAAATTATTAATCATTTTATTTGGAACAGATAATGAACAAACAAATCACGGTTCTATTACTAGTATTTTCCATCGGTTTTGCATCTAAAAGTTTAGCCATGCAATATACACCAGACTTAACCATAGAAACAGACGCCCAAACAAGATCGATGGTTCAACAAGAGATTCTGGACCTTGCCCTAGAAAAAACTTTTGCCGCAATAAAAGAAGGTGCCCTCTATAAATACTTGTTCACTATTGACGGCAACGTTGAAAACGCTGACACCGAAGAAAATGAAGACATTTCGGAATATCCTTCCACCTCTAGCAGTGACGCTGATGATGATTTTTACGAAGGAATAAGAACCCCTAAAAAAACCCCCCGAGCGATTGAATACACAGACAACTACAAAGAGCGCCAAAGCCATTACACAAACAAACAAATCCTACGTCTTTTATCAAAAAACAAGAAATCCGCCCATAGCGAAGAAGAAATTATAGCCGCAGCCATTTGTGCGTACTATTTGGCATACCGTCCCTACATTAATATCCAAGACCTGTGGTTATCTGCACTTGCCAGCGCAAATCATATAACAGGAAGCGTTGCCTAATTAAATAAGCCCTTTTTTGCACATTTTCCTTGCAAAATTCGCGGGCTTTGGCAAAATGTATGGTAATCACTGGTTGAAATCAATGCCCGGCAGATTTAGCTGGGGCTGTAGCTCAGTTTGGTTAGAGCGTCCGCCTGTCACGCGGAAGGTC
>CAZLQB010000002.1:0-29067 GCA_964561585.1 uncultured Pseudomonadota bacterium | reverse complement strand
CTGTTGATAAATCACCCCATAACCAACGGACAACCTTGCAGGCCATAAAAAAACCTTTCTAAAAAAGAAATAATAAGTTTTACCACAGACATTTTAACATCAAAAATTGTAATATCAAAAAAAGGGAAATCCCCACAACTTCGTTTAGTATAGCATAACCGGAAAGTACCCCCAACAAAATAATGCGATTATTAATCAATAAGCGTTTTATTGGTGATGACTTTTTTATATACATTGCCAATCAAACTTGCCAAAAATACCCAGACCGAAATAATTCCTATGCATGTTCCACCAACAAGACCTGTTGCGGGTCCAATAAGACTGCTAATGCCTGACCCTGTTGCTTTTGCAAAACGCATGCCGAACATGTCAATCCATGCTTTAGATTTATACTTTATGCTTTTTGAGGTTGGAATATAAAGGACTTCTTTAGCTGGTTGATAAAGTGCATAATTTAGGGCTTTTGCAATAAGTACCACACAGAAGATTGTTGCAAGGGATGGATGAATAATATACCCAATAAGCGACACGCCAATAAGCAGTGGGAAGGCGATTAAGCAAAATTTTATTCCAAATGTACGTTGGAAATATGATGTGCCGAAAAGCCCGAATAAGCAGGCAATAACCTGTATGGCTAAGGCAAACTCGAACAAAAACTTATTGACCATTCCAGGGTCTGCATAAGTATTTTTTACCATGAGTGACATTTGAAAGCTCATAATGGTCGTTAGCAGTTCTTGAAAGAAAATAAGAACAAAAATGCCAGAAACGTAGGGGCGTGTTAGTAATACTTTAAGTCCATCAAGAAAGCCAACCGTTGCGATATCGCTCCCTTTTTCGATTGGTGTATTTGTTTGATAACCTTCAAGATGTTCGTCGCCAACAAAGTGTTTCAAAATAAAGACGATAACGGCAATCATGAAAAACATGGCAACCGAAATAAGTGCGATAATGGGCGCCCTGTGGGCATATTTAGTCGTGTCATAAGATAAATAACTGCCGAGCAAGGTGAATAAAACGCCGCCAAATTGTGTACCAAAGATAATAAGCCCATACCCTTTTTGGGCAGATTCTGGTGTGGTTACATCATTGATAAACGACCAATACAGCGAAACCATTAACGAAATATAGCTTTCTACAAATAGGTAAAACGCCCAGCCAATATAGCGGGTGTTGCTAATAGTTGTGTTTTGTAGGCCAATCGTTGGGTGGTGAAGATAATAAACGAGAACGAGCCCTATAACGCTATAAAAACCAACAAGCATGTAGATCATTTTTTCTTTGGAGAAAATGTCGACTAGTTTTGAATAAAGTAGCACAAGGGGGAAAAATAAAGCGAGGGAGGCAAGCTTCGCCTGCGGCAAATAGAGCGGGCCGACCATATTAATAAATATGCTGTCCTTGAGCGTTTTTAGCGGCCAATAAGAACCAATAAGAAAAAAGAAACCTATGGCAAGTAAGACAAATTTGATGAGCTCTTTGCCCTTGAGATTGCCCCACAATGCCCGAATAATTCTATGTCCCATAAATAAAACACCTAAAAAGAAAAATAAAACACTTTTCGAATTATCTTGGTAGATTCCTTTGAAAAATGCTTTGCTTTGCTTTAAATATTACAATCTGTGAAAGTTTTTTAAAGATACGTTTACGTCAACTAAGAAAGATCAAAGTCTAGCAGAAGTCGCCTGATAGTCAATTGATAAAACACTAAAAGCACTCCTGGTTTAGGAATTATTGGCTTTTTTATAAGCAAAATTAAGATGTCAAAATAACGGCAGCGTTGTTATCGGAATTTATGCGAAAAAAGCCTTCGTGGACAATAAAGCTGTGTGGTATTTTTTCACCAACTTGTTTGTAGGAAAACGAGCTTTTCTTTTTAATCAGCGAAACAAGGGGAGTGTGTTGGTGGCCAACAAAAAAGCTTCCGGTTGGGCTTTCAATCTCAACCCATTCAACCGTTAGGCGCTGATTACTTGTTGGGCTAATGATTTCAAGAACAAAAGATTCTGTTGCCATTACACGCTAACCTGTGTTTTTTGATATGCTTCTTCAAGGGTGCCGACCATATAAAAAGCTTGCTCTGGCATACTGTCGCATTGTCCTGAGATTATTTTTTCAAAGTCGTCGACCGTTTTTTCACGTTTAATGAATTTGCCTGGTATTCCGGTGAATTGTTCGGCAACAAATAGTGGCTGTGTGAGGAATTTTTGCATTTTTTTGGCGCGATAAACGATCAATTTATCAGCCTCAGAGAGCTCATCCATGCCAAGAATGGCAATGATGTCCTGCAGTTCTTTGTATTTTTGCAATATCATGAGGGCGTTTCTGGCCACATCGTAATGTTTTTTTCCTACAACGTGTATCTTGAGCCCATTAGATACAGAATCAAGAGGGTCAACGGCTGGATAAAGGCCTGCGCTATGTAGTTTGCGCGAAAGTACGGTGCTTGAGTCAAGGTGCTGAAAGGTTGTTGCCGGTGCGGGATCGGTATAATCATCTGCTGGAACGTAGACCGCTTGAATTGATGTGATAGATCCTGTATGTGTGCTGGTGATACGTTCTTGAAGCATTCCCATTTCTGATGCGAGTGTTGGTTGGTAGCCAACGGCCGATGGCATACGGCCAAGGAGCGCAGAAACTTCAGATCCGGCTTGCACGTAACGGAAAATATTGTCGATAAATAGGAGCGTATCTTTGCTGCCTTTATCACGGAAGTATTCGGCCATGGTTAGGCCAGCAAGGCCAGCGCGTAATCGCGCGCCTGGCATTTCGCCCATTTGGGCAAATACAAGGGCTGTTTTATCAATAACGCCTGATGAACGCATTTCTAACCACAAGTCGTTGCCTTCTCGGGTTCGTTCACCAATTCCGACAAAAACTGAATAACCTTGATGTTCAATGGCCACGTTGCGAATAAGTTCTTGTACAAGGATGGTTTTGCCTACGCCGGCGCCGCCAAAAAGGCCAATTTTCGAGCCTTTAACGTAAGGACAAAAAAGATCGAGAACCTTAATGCCGGTTTCCAATATATCTACACTTGTTTTTTGTTCTACAAGGCTTGGTGCAGGTCTAAAGATAGACCATTTTTCTTGGGTTTCTACTGGTTTTGAGCCATCGATTGGGCGACCAAGAACGTCAAATACATGTCCCAAGACTTCTATGCCGACGGGAACTTTGATTGGACTTCCTGTGTCAATAACGTCAAGATTTCTTGTGACACCTTCAAGTGGATCAAGTGCAATACAGCGGACGATACCATCGCCCATGTGCTGCGCAACTTCAAGGTTGATTTCGGTTAAACCAGAAGGAATTGGTTTGCTGCCGCACTGAATAATGAGGCGATTGTAAATTTCTGGAACTTCGTGTTGTTTAAATTGAATGTCGACGACGGTACTGCGAATTCGTAATACCTTACCTACGCCAGTGGCGCGTATATGAGGTGTCATCGCTTCTTGATTTTTTGTATCTTGTGTCATAAAGACCTCGAGCGTCTTGTGGTTATGAGATGTTATCCCCAATTGAAGCTTTAAAATAGTATGTTAGCTCAGCGATGAGCATAGCACAAGGGTTTTTTTATATTAATAAGATAAAACAAAAAAGAAATTACCGTTTTAATGCTTCATAATGAGAATCATTTGAGAATCATTTGAGAATCATTTTTCTTCCAATACTTTAGACATTTGTGGTAAGCTGACGTTACTTTAAGATGTTTATCAAAAGCTTTTTCCGTAAAAAAAGGTGGCCATGAGATCATGGTCTGGGGGAGTCGAAAAAGTTTAAAATGGTTAGGATCGCCCAATGATTGCAAAAATTTTAGCAAAAGTATTTGGAACAAAAAATGAACGCGATTTAAAGCGCCTTCACCCAATGGTTGAAAAAATCAACTCATTTGAGGCCGCAATAAAAGAGCTATCAAATGCCGAGTTGATGGCCAAAACCAACATATTTAGAGAGCGCATATCCCGCGGTGAACCGCTGGATAGTATTTTATTTGAAGCTTTTGCCGTTGTGCGTGAAACAAGTCACCGTTTTCGTAATGAACGCCATTACGATGTTCAGTTGGTTGGTGGTATTGTTTTACACGAAGGCAAAATCGCTGAAATGAAAACCGGTGAGGGGAAAACACTTGTCGCTACTTTGCCATTATATTTGAATGCATTGTCAGGCAAGGGGGCCCATCTTATTACGGTTAACGACTATTTGGCTCGCCGCGACGCCGAGTGGATGAATCTCGTTTACAAAAATTTAGGGCTTGAGGTTGGCGTGCTACAAAACAGCATGGAAGATGCCGAACGCAAGCTTGTTTACGGTGCAGATATTACGTATGGAACCAATAGTGAATTTGGTTTTGATTACCTGCGTGATAACATGAAATTTGATAAAAAGGACCTTGTTCAAAGGGAACTTAACTTCTGTATCGTTGACGAAGTTGACTCGATTTTGGTCGATGAGGCGCGTACGCCGCTCATTATTTCAGGGCCAAGTGAAAAAGGGAGCAACTTATATCAAGAGGCCGATCGAGCCGTTTTAACCCTGCGCAAAGAAGATTATGATGTTGATGAAAAGGCCAGGTCGGTACATTTGAGTGAGGCTGGAACCGATAAAATTGAGGACTACTTTAAGATAGATAATCTTTACGCACCAGAAAATATTTTGGCGCTTCACCATACGTCGCAAGCATTGCGCGCTCATACCCTTTTTAAGGTTGACGTTGATTATGTAGTACGCGAAGGCGAAGTTTTAATTGTAGACGAATTTACTGGTCGTATATTGCCCGGTCGTCGCTACAGCGATGGGTTGCATCAAGCACTTGAAGCCAAAGAAAAGGTTAAAGTTGAGCGTGAAAACCAGACATTAGCATCCATTACGCTACAAAATTACTTCAGAATGTACAAAAAACTTGCCGGTATGACCGGAACGGCCGAGACCGAAGCGGCCGAGTTTTGGAAAATTTATAAGCTGGGCGTTATCGTAATTCCAACAAATCGTCCAATGGTTAGAAATGACGAAGCCGATATCGTGTTTTTGACGCGTGAGGATAAGTTTGCAGCCGTTGCTCAAGATATAAAAGATTGCAATAAGCGCGGACAGCCGGTGCTTGTTGGTACCGTTTCTATCGAAACATCAGAATATTTGAGTTATTTGTTGGCGCAACAAGGGCTTATGCATAATGTTTTGAATGCAAAGCAGCATGAGCGTGAAGCTGAGATTATTAAGGAAGCGGGCGAGGCCGGCAAGGTGACTATTGCAACCAATATGGCCGGTCGTGGTACCGATATTAAGCTTGGGCAAGGGGTTGTTGCGGCTGGAGGGTTACGTATTATTGGTACCGAGCGGCATGAAAGTCGTCGTATTGATAACCAATTGCGTGGACGCGCTGGGCGGCAAGGTGACCCTGGGTCATCAAAGTTTTATCTATCATTAGAAGACGATTTGATGCGCATTTTTGGTGGCGAACGACTCAAAAAGACCATGGAGCGGATTGGCATGCTTCCCGGCGAAAGCATTGAGCATCGTATGGTTTCCCGTAGCATCGAAAAGGCACAGGAACGCGTTGAAAAACATAATTTTGATATTCGTAAGCATTTGATCGAATATGACGATGTGCTTAACCAACAACGTGCCATTATTTACCAATATCGCCGTGATATTTTGGAGGGTGGCGAGCTCATTGTTGGCCTTATCAAAGAAATGGCGACCGATGTGGTGCATAAGTTGTTTGATATTTATTGCCCACATGGTGGAGGAACGCATGAGGAGCGCGCAGCGGTTATCCAGTCCCTTGAAAAAGTGACCGGGATGCCAAGCGAATTTTTTGACCGTATTCAGTTGCCAAAAAATCAAACGAGCTTTGAGATTGCTGTTGCAGAGTTTCTCATTTATCAATATGAACAAATTCGTATGGCAATGGCGGCAAAAATGCCCGATCAGCCAGATTTTGTTGCCCGTGCTGAAAAATGGGTTTTACTCGAGACAATTGATCACGCATGGCGTTTGCACCTTTTGAATATTGATCATCTTAAAGAAGGTATTGGTTGGCGCGGTTACGGCTCAAAAAATCCATTAATTGAGTATAAGCGCGAATCATATTTTGAGTTTGAGCGTATGATGGAACAAATTAAGTGGGATATTCTTCAACGTGTTTTTCACATGCGCCCAGAAGATTATTCAATTGATGCTCTTGAAGAAATTGAAGAAGAAAAAGAACAAGAATTAGCAACGTTACAATTAGGTGGCGATGGAACCGGTAAGGCTGATGCCAAAACGGTTAAGCGCGTGCAACCTAAAGTTGGGCGAAATGAACTTTGCCCATGCGGTTCGGGCAAAAAATACAAGCACTGTTGCGGCAAAAATTAAGTATTAGGGAGGTGCAGGAGGGAACGGCCTGCATATAATTAACAATGCCTTTATTAAATAAACCTATCGGCATGTTTGATTCTGGGGTTGGCGGCCTCGGCATTTTCCAATCAATTACGCGTTTATTGCCCAACGAAGATATTGTGTATGTTGCGGGCAATAAATACATGCCGTTTGGTCAAAAAACCACCGAACAGATCCAGCAAATTTCAGAAAAAATTGTACAATTTTTGATCGATAAACATGACGTAAAATTAGTTGTTATTGCTTGCAATACGGCAACGGTTGCAAGCATCGACTATTTGCGCTCAAAATTCTCCATCCCATTTGTCGGGGTGGTTCCGGTTGTCAAACCCGCTTGTGAACAAACAAAAACAGGCTGTGTTGCTATTTTATCTACGCCATTAACGGCCAGTGGTAATTATATCCAGGATCTTATTAATAAGTTTGCTCATGGTGCACAGGTTTTGAGTATTGGGTGTCCGGGCCTTGCCGATTTGGTTGAAGCGGGCAAGATTAATACACCTGAAATGGAAATATTACTACGCACGCTTATTGCTCCAGCAATAGATAATAATGCGGACGTTATTGGTTTATGTAGCACCCATTATCCCTTTGTGCGTGCACAATTACAAAGCATCGTTGGCCCTTCGGTGACCATTCTTGATTCAAATGATCCTGTTGCGCGGCAGGTTAAACGTGTTTTGCTGCAAAATGCTCTGGTTGATATACCAAATTATCAATTTTATGCGACCAAGGATGCGAAGCAATTTCAGTTTATTGCTCGTCGGTTGATTGGGGACATTGTTGCAAATGTTCAATTGATTGATTTGTGATTGCGGACAGAGCTTAAGAGTTCATTTTTGGGTAAAAACGCGAAAAGGCTAAAAAACCAATAAAAAGCGGCAGGAATAGGCAAAATGGCTTTTATATGGTAGTCTTGAGGTGATATTTGCGTATTACCATCGTAAAAATACGCGCGCAGATTAAATTCTTTTTATGAAAAAACAGCAAGATTATTCAGCCATTCACAAAAACTTTTTATTCATATTTTTATTCATTTATGGAAATAAGGGTACAGCAATAGGTGTTTTATTGCAGGTCGCAAGGCTTGTTGATAAGATTAAATAGGATGGTTTGGGGTTTTTATCATAAAAATGTAACGCAGGGGCAAAGGGGGCTTTATGAATATTTCGCTAGGACTTATAAGTTTTATTGGTATGTGGGCGGCGCAAATTTGTTATGTGCTCGTCTATATTCCACAAATCATCACCAATTTTAAGCAAAAATCGGGTAAAGGCTTGAGCGAGCTCATGATCTTTGCCTACTTTAATACCATGGTTGCTGTGCTCTATTATGTGTTTGCAAGCAACTTGCCAATGGCATACAAAATTTGCTGTCCATTACAGATTTTTGCGCTTATTGTTTTGATTGGGCAAAGATTATATTACGATGATTTTAAACAAGCAAAACCATTTTGGTTTTTATATAGCGGGAATATGATGGCATCGCTGTTCTTTATTCCATTAACCATTCAAGATCCAATTGGTGTTGGGTGTTTTGCCGGGTGGACTATGTTTGCCTTTTCGCTTGTTAACCAATTGCCGCAGGTAGTTAAAATATTTAAGCATAAAAGCGTTGTCGGGTTTAGTTTTTTCTTTGCCGGCTTTTCTTTTATGGCAGCGCTTGTCGAACTTGCAACGGCTTGGTTTGTTGGTTTGCCCATACAAACCTTATTAAGTGCGCTCCGTGGTATTGTTATAGGGGCTATTTGGTTTGGACAATTTTGGTTATATAGCGAATAAGGAGCCTTGGTGCTTGACCGCAATAAACTTGTGCATCTTTTAGATCAAATTTCATCACAGCTATTTTCGGGCCAAGAAGAAAATCAGTCGTTATTGGCGCTTAAAACGTGGGAAGCAATTACTACTGATCAATGCTTTGTTAATCGCGTGACCGATAGCGAAAGCTCTTTTTTGTTGCCGCGGTGGCAGGGTAATTTATCGGATGTGTTTGAGGCGCCTGCTCCTTTGGCTGAGTACACCGTTTTGGGTGTTGACGGGTCGCAAGTATACCCCGAGCGCCATTTGAGCGGGGTTGGCTGTTTTGTGGTCAATACGGGAGGTTGTTTGTTGCGTTATGGGCAGCAAAGTTCGGTTGAATTTTTTTCAGTTCCGCAGGTTTTTACCCCAGAAAAATTTATCGAAGATCTTGGCCATTTTTCACTCGATATGGTTGACCTAAAACGTGAAGCTTGTGAATTTGAAACCGCTTTTGAAAAAGCAATGCATGTCATTAACACATGGAAAAATCCTCCAGCAGTTGGGCAACGCCCACCATTTGTTTTTTTATTTGATGGCAGTCTGATTTTTTGGCACTTGGAAGGCAAGCCGCAGGAAGTTTGCGATGCCTTTTTGCGTGTGTATATGGACTATTTACAAAAGTTTTATGATAACGCAATTGTGATGGCAGGGTATATTAGCATGCCCAAAAGCAAAGAACTGGTAAATTTAACACGCATTGGTTTGTGCCGCTTTGAAAAAGCAAATTGTATTGGGTGCTACAGTGCTTTTGCCGATTTCCCCTGCAAGGCCGTTGATCAAGTAATTGATGCTCAGTTGTGCAAATTATTATTGCCCGAATTTGGGCGGACGACCATTTTTTATAGCACGTCAAAAATTATTGAACATTATCCACCACACCTCAAACCAGCATTTTTTTATCTTGATGTTGGCAGCGAGGTTGTTCGTATCGAGATTCCGGCATGGGTTGCTAACGATCCTTCGGCGATTGATTTAGTGTGTGCCGTTGCCCTTGACCAGGCCAATAAGGGGCGGGGATACCCGGTCGCTTTGGCCGAGGCGCACGAGCAGGCCGTTATTCGCGGGGCAGATCGCGATTTCTTTTATCATGTTATGAGCAAACGTAGCCTTGAGCACCAACGCCGCGTCTTTATGTCGCCTAAAAGTATCAAAAAAAAGGGCATTGGGATTTGAATTTTTCATCAGCCGCCTTGTCATCCTGAACTTGTTTCATAACCGTCCGAAGTTGTTTAAAATGTGCGTTTTTTCTGCTTTGTCATCCTCGACGTGCCTGCCCGCCACCTGTCATCCATAGCTACGTAGAGCGACGGATGATAGCCTTGGCGACGGCTGGGATCGAGGATCCATCATAAAATCAATTGAATAAGCTGAAAGATGGATGCTGAATCACTTCTGAATCAAGTTCCGGACAGGGCCCAGCACGACAAGGTAGGATGAGTGGTTCTTCACCGTCCCTTATTTTTTTGCTGAATTTGCAAAACCGAATAGTTATTTGATAGCCTAAATTTGTGTTTTGTGTATTTCGGCCTATTTCTATTAAGGAGTCCGGGGTGTTATGATGAAAAAAGCTTTTTCGCTATCATTATCGATATTAATTTCTATTTTTACCTTGTCTTTATTTAGCATGGGCGGAACTCCGCCAAGGGCACCAAAAAGAAAAATTCCTGTTGGGGAATATGTTGGTGTGGACGATCAGGGGCCGGCACTAAAAGAGCAACGAGTTAGAGCCCCAGATGCTGAAAATGTTAACACTGTTTTGATGAGTTTTTTAAGGAGGCTTGGCTTTACCGAAGATCAGATCACGTCGTATTTTGATAGTTTAAAAAAAGCTGATGCCGAGTCTTTAGTGAAACAATTGAGTAAAATGAGTTTACTTGACGATTCTGAGGGTGGACTATTGGATAAGGACAAGGTTTTGGGATCTCTGGATGAAATATTTAAGAAGTATATTAGATTTGGGTTTTTGGCGAATCTTGATAAGGTTTTACGAACGGATGCTGTTGGCGTTGAATCAAATAGTGTAGGGCATGCTGATGATCATCCAAGGGTACTGCCGCTATCTAGAAAACCTTCTGCTGTTCGTTCTTTGGTGTCGCCAATGGTTCCAGGGTCTCCTGCGCGAGGGATAATGAAGCCTTTTCCTATGAAGTCTCCTCAGGTGCCTCATGCGAAGGCTAATTTAGAAAGCGATTCTATTGTGGAAATTGATTTCAATATATCCATTGAAGTAGCAATGGAAAGATTGATATTTGCTCTTTTAGTTGCACCGTCGGAGTGTGTTGATGAGGACCTACGGAACCATGTCATGCGTTTTTACGAGTTTGATGAAAAAACACGTACGGTTACAAAAAAAACAAAAGAGGATTTTGCGGGGTTTGAACTCCAGGACGACGATTCTGGTTTATTGAATAAAAGTAGAGATTTAAAGCTTATTGGTCATGACATAGAATTGTATTTTAATGGAACCTTAAATAAAGATAATGCAATGTTGGAGCCTTCTTATAAGGTAGATTTTTTTAAAGCTTTATATTCATCTGATTTAATCCAGCTTATTCATTTTGACTTAGAAAAAACCGATAGATTGTCCGCTCTTGTGCGTCATCTTGTTTTTAATATTCATTGTTATAAGGCAGCGCTTTTGGATCCTTATTTGGTAAATCAAACCGAGTTTTTTTATAACGAAATAATTCGATTATCTTTTCAAGCAGATCAACAGATTGCCACGGCTATTGTTGGTTTCAATGCAGCGGCAGCAGGAGAAAAAAAAGAAGAAATAAAGTTAAGGCTTCAGAAGGCATACGAACGTATTCTTGATTACAAGCATCTTATGGGTATTCATCATGATGAATTTGATGTCGATGTTATTTCGTTTGCTTATAAGAATTTGTTGATATTAGCAAAAAAGATAGAACTTGCGATTGGCTTGCTTCAAAATCCTAAGTTAGATTTTGAAAAAATAGTTTTCATAAAGGATGATCATATTTATCAGCCTTCAATTGAAAAAGCTACGGCTCCAAATGCGGCCGGTGGCCATTTTTACTTGCCAAAAGTTGGGAAAATCCCTTTCCCTGTTTATAAAGCGTTGGATCTTAATGATGAAGCGCGTAAGGCTAAGCCTCTCTTTGTTTATGGCTCGACCGAATTAGCGAATAATGAATCATCAGGGGTTAAATTAGTTGAATGGCTTATTCGAGAGAAACAGAGCACGCCAGGAAGCGAAGCCTATAAAGTCTCTGGAATTTTTCCAAAATGTTATAGGGATAATTTTTTAGCCTATGTGGCAAAATTGCATAATGAAATTAAGAAACCTGTTTCTGCTGAGGTTTATGCAAATCCAACCAATACGCCGGAGTCTTCTGTTTTTCTTATAAAACATCCCAAGTTGTTAAAGCCTGGGTGTGAAGGTGATGGTTTTATGTACGTAAACCTTTTTAAGCATATCGATAAGATTGATATTAATTTTGGAGGTCCTGCGGAGCATACAGTTTATGTTACAACGATACATTCTGTTTTCCCGTTGATTATTTTTGATGAAGAAAATATACAGGCAGATTTTAGGTTTGTACGTAAATTGAATAAAAAAGAATTAGATATTAAGGTTGTTGATAAACAAATTAGTGAGATTAATGCTCAGGTAATTGCCCTTTGTGTTAGCATTGTATCCGATTCGGGTCTATCTAAAAAAGCAAAAAAGAAATTTCAAAATTTAGGAGAAATTGACGTTAATGCTGTTTTATTAGACAAGTTTATTTGGAGCAAAGAGCAAACAACAAAGCTTAATATTCTTACGCAACAGAAGGATGAGCTAATTGCGAAGAGAGCTGCAATTATGGCAAAGGATGTCGAGTATGAAGAAAAAACTCTAAATCATGAAGAAATACTTAAGCAAATACGCGTCTTAAAGGAACCAGAGGCGTATGCCCGTGTTGGCGTTAAGCAAGAGTGTCAATTAGTAGAGGTTATGCCCTATGTTTATGTTAGACATTTTACTGATGTGGCTAACATAGCGGTTGGGGCAGCAGCTATGGATATTTTGCCGGCAACTAAGACGCCTGTGAATGATGGAGGACGTCAGGCCGTGGTAACTCCTGTTGGTCGAGAGCCTTCTCCAAGCGATGATATGCTTATGGAGCAATAATTAAATAATACGTTAAATTAGGCCGTGATGCTTTGTATTAAAGTGTCGCGGCCTACTGTTTTTTGTTCGCCGGTTTTCATATCTTTGACCGTATATTTATCGGCCTTAATTTCATCTTCACCGACCAAAATAACAAAAGCGATGCCCAACTTATTGGCGTAATCGAGTTTTTTCTTCATTTTTCCGGTTTCTAAATAGACTTCGGTGTTAATTCCTGCGGTACGTAATTTGGTGGCTATTTCGAGTGGAATGGTAAGCGTTTCGATTAACGGGATAACCATTACTTTTGTTGGGGTGCTTGTATTTGAGCTGATAAGCGCATGTTCTTTAAGTTGTGAAAAAAGGCGGGTGAGGCCAATTGATATGCCAACGCCCGGTAGTTTTTTGTTAGAAAATGATTCGGCCAAATTATCATAACGGCCGCCCGAACAAACCGACCCGATTTGAGGCAGGGCATTTAACATTGTTTCGTAAACGGTGCCGGTGTAATAATCTAGGCCGCGTGCAATTGAAAGATCAAGTTCATAATTTGATGTCGGAACGCCAAGTTCTTCAAGGTGTTTGGTAACTGCGGTCATTTCTTGGACGCCGAGTGTAAATAGGTCGTTTGATATCGCGAGGTTATTGAGCGTTGCAATTACTGAGGTTGATGTGCCACGAAGGGCGACCAAGGTTAAAATCTTTTCGATAATAGGTCCGGTAATTCCTGCAATTTCAAGTTCGGCAATTACTTTATCGCGACCAATTTTTTCTAGTTTATCGATAATACGGAGAATGGGGGTCATTTGCTCGCCAACGCCAAGGCCGGCAAAAAAGCCATTAAGGATTTTGCGGTTATTGATGCGGATGGTAAAATCACCAACATTAAGCGCTGTAAATGTTGCGTTAATAACGCTCAAAATTTCAGCATCATTGATCAAGTGAAGGTGTTCATTACCAATAATATCAATATCGCACTGGTAAAATTCGCGGTAGCGGCCCTTTTGTGCCCGTTCACCACGATACACCTTGCCAATGTGATAACGACGAAATGGGAACGCTAATTCATTCATGTGTTCGCTTACATAACGGGCAAGGGGGACGGTTAAATCAAAGCGCAATGCTTGTGGGGTTTCGCCTTTATCGATGCGATAAATTTGTTTTTCTGTTTCTTCGCCGGCCTTAGTAAATAACACTTCCGCCCGTTCAATTACTGGGGTATCAAGTGGTATAAAGCCAAAGCGTTCGTAAGTTGTTTTAATTGTATCGAGCATCTTATTAAAGAGGAGTTGGTCGGCGGGAAGTAATTCCATAAACCCGGACATAACTTGCGTATTGATTTTCGTCATCGCTTTTCCTTCTTTGTCGTCCCGGACTATGATCCGGGATTCTTCTCTCTTATTTACACATTAAATCTAATGTTCAACAAATCGCCGTCTTGAACAATATATTCTTTACCTTCGATACGAAGTTTACCTTGAGCTTTGAGTTGTTGTTCGCTGCCTGCTGCAAAAATATCCTCACAGTTATATACTTCGGCGCAAATAAAGCCGCGTTCAAGGTCGGAGTGAATTTCTCCGGCCGCTTTAGGGCATTTGGTGCCTGAATGAATACTCCATGCATGAATTTCTTTGGGACCGCAGGTAAAGTAGGATATAAGTCCGAGATTGGTGTACGCCTTAGCAATAATATTGTCTAACCCTTTTTCGGTGATATTGAGTGACTCCATCATTTCGGCAGCGTCTGCGGGGCTCATTTGAGCTAATTCTGATTCAATTTTGGCCGAAACGGGGATGACTTTATCTTTGCCAAATTTTTCGACAAGCATTTTGTATTGATGGTTTGATTGATAATTATTCCCGGCATAATCGTCTTCAGATACGTTAGCGATAATAAGATAATTTTTGCCGGCAAGGAGTGGAATACTTGCTACGCCCGCTTCTTTGGCTTGGGCGAAAATTGCTTGGACCTTTGCGCCATCGCCAGCATTAAGGGCCGCCTTGGCATTTGTTAAGAAGGCTTTTTCTGCTTCATATTCTTTCATTTGCTGTGGGGTATTGCCATGTTTTTTCATGACGCCCGCCAAGCGTTCTTCGCGTTTGGTAACCGATTCAAGGTCTTTAAGCATGAGTTCGGCACAAATTGTTTCAAAGTCATCGATAGGGTTTATGGTGTTATGGACATGGGTTACATTTCCATCTTCAAAGCATCGCAAAACATGGAGGATAAGGTCGACTTCCATAATATGTGAAAGAAATTGGTTTCCAAGGCCTTCGCCTTCGGCCGCTCCTTTAACCAAGCCTGCGATATCAACAAACTTTACCGTTGCGGGGATGAGTTTGCCCGATTTGAATATTTTGGCCAGCCGCTCAAGCCGTTCATCAGGAACGTTGGTGATGGCAAGATTTGGGTCAACGGTGCAAAAAGGGTAATTTTCTGCGGGGATGCTTGAATTGGTCAATGCGTTAAATAGTGTTGATTTTCCTACGTTTGGAAGTCCAACGAGTCCTGCTTGAATAGCCATGCAAACCTTTCGTTATTATTCAATTTCTTAGGGGGGTTTGCCAAGGGGGAACGACTTGGCTGTATAATTAAAGCCCCGTGCACCAATCCTAGCAGGAAACACGAAAAATGTCATTTTTAAAGCCACCCATCTTGCAGGAGCGCAAAGTGAATGGCTTTATTTTGAAAATTATATTGCGGGGCGTAGTTCGTTGAGAACTTCTTTGATGCGGTCGTAGTCGCCTAATTCTTCGATGCTCCATGTTCCAAAAATTTCAAGTTCACGCGGGTCCAATTGGCGTTCTATCTCTTCATCTGGTGGAAATATGCCGTTTTTTACACAAAATAGATACGTAATGGCGTGCGTTTGGCAGCTTGTGGTAGCAATGCCAGCTTGTTGAGCACCAATGAGGTTGCGTGGAGAATCGTCGATAAAAAGGCATTCTTGTGCAAAATCTTCTGATGATTTATGCCACGCTTGGTGGAAGGTGTCGAGAAAAAGCTTATAAATATCGAGAGCTGGCTTGCCAAGTCTTAGAAAAAAAGAGTACGCGCCACCAGCAATGCCGTCAAAAATGTTTGGACAGTCCCAGCCAATGGTTCGCGATACGCGGTCAAAATAGGGTTGATAAATAATGTTGCTGTAGCAGTCGACTGATAAGTTTGAAAGAATATATACATAATAATTCTGGGCTTTGATTTTTTTATAAATTTCAATGCCAACTTTTATAGGTTTAATAAATCGGCCTATTGTATGAATATATTCAGCAACAGCGGCTGGATTTTGGTGGTGGGTTGGATCTGCGGCAACGTCTTCTGCTGTTGCCATTCCTAAGTCTAATCGCGGCCAGGTGGGGCAACTCATAACCGCCTCGGGATCAAAATCACATGCATATTTCGCTCCTATTGTTTTTGTTGCTAATGGTTTATCGACATAAAGCAACACCCCAAAAAGGTCAAAAATTATATGCTCGAAGCGCTTGTGGCGGAGTTGGTAATGGCGAGGGCTACCAAAGGGAGCGGCTGGTGTTAATGAGCGGGGAAAACTCATTTTTTTTGGCGACGCTGGGGCTTGCATTCCTGTGCAATTTTGTGCCGTTGCAAAGAGAAGTGTTGCGCCTAAAATGAGCTTAGATAAAGGGGAAATTGTGCGTTTTTTGGTTTTCATTTAAAATCCTTTCTTGTTTGAAAAACTATATTAGTCTACTCGTTGTGTTTTTTAATGAGCAAGGAAAAGAATTACACGGTGTTTTTTGCTGGTTTTAATGGCGTTTTTTGCTTGTGCTTGAGTATCGCGTTGGGTTGTTTATACTTAGGGAAAATTAGCGGCTAAAACATGAGGTGCTGTGGTGGTTTCTTTTTTTATAAAAACATATGGATGTCAGGCAAATGTTGCCGATTCAGAAGGGCTTGCTCGGTATTTGCTTGATCTTGGATGTGAGCAGGTAAATACATTGCATGAGGCCGATCTTATTCTTATCAATACGTGTGCAATTCGTGATAAGGCAGAGCAGAAGCTGTATTCGTATATTGGTGAACTAGCGCCATTAAAAAAAGCAAAACCGTATGTAAAAATCGGTGTTATTGGGTGTGTTGCCAGTTATCGTAAACTTGAGATATATCAATCGTTTGATCACATTGCTTTTGTTTATGGAGCACGAGATGAGATTCAGACGTTACAAGCATATCTTGCCGACGCCATAGAAAAAATAAGCACCCTCAAACAATTGCATGAACAAGATCCTCAAAGCCACATTGGTGGAAAAAATAGGCAAGACCGTGACGTTAAAAATGTTGTTGAGCGGCGGGCACTGCTTAAAGGCACCAAAATATTGCCGGTCAATATCAGTGAATTTAATCTAAAAAAACATGTACATGATGGCGTTGCAAGCAATAAAGCCGATGAAATTAAGCGCTCGTTTATCAATATTATGACCGGGTGCAACAAGTATTGCTCATATTGCATTGTGCCTTTTACCCGAGGGCGCGAGATCAGTTATCCAATGCGTGATATTATTGACGCGGTTACCAAGGATGTCGCCATGGGTTCACGTGAAGTAACGTTGATTGGTCAAAATGTTAATTCATACCGAGACCTGGAAACAGGTGCGCAATTTCCTGAATTACTTGACCGTGTTGCCAAAATCCCTGGATCGTTTTGGATTCGATTTATCAGTCCTCATCCTCAGGATATGACCCTTGATCTTTTTGACGTTATTGCCGCGCACCGGCCTAAAATAACGGCCGCTATACATTTTCCCCTGCAGTCTGGGTGCGATAGAATTTTGCAGCTTATGAATAGAAATTACACCATCAAAGAATATATGGAAAAAATTGGGTGGATTCGAGAAAAATTACCCGGCGCAAGCATATCAACCGATCTTATTGTTGGATTTCCGGGCGAAACCGAACAAGAATTTTTGGAGACTATGCAGGCGATAGAAAACGTACGATTTGATTTGATTTATTCCTTTATCTATTCGCCGCGTCGCCATACCAAAGCGTGTTCTATGGAGGATAATTGTTCTTTGGCCGAAAAAACAAGGCGGCTTGAATTTTTGCAAAAACGACAAATTGAGATTGCTGCAGCGGTAAATTCTGCTCATATTGGTAAAAACTTTAAAGTTCTTGTTGAAAAACGGCTAGCTCGTGGTAAACTTTTATCAAGAACTGAAGGAAATATCCGCGTGCTTCTTGATGGAAATGACGACCTTATAGGTCAGTTTGTGACGGTGCGGATTGAACACGTTGGCCCAGCCAATATGTCAGCAGTTATTGTTCCTTGAAAAAAAATTGTGTGGCGGCATAGCCAAGTGGTAAGGCAGTGGACTGCAAATCCGCGACCCCCGGTTCAAATCCGGGTGCCGCCTCCACATATATGGTTGCCGGGGTGGCGGAATTGGTAGACGCAAGGGACTTAAAATCCCTCGGGTGAACAACCCGTGCCGGTTCGAGTCCGGCCCTCGGCACCATTTTTATTATCTCTCATCTAAAAACAATCTTTTATTTCCAAGCAAAAGTCCTTTTTTTACGATTCATTTTTTTTTGGTTTTTTAGTCCAACATAAAATTGTTCGCTCAGCGTCTTGTGTTTGATCAAAAATTTTAATAAAGAATACTTGACAAAAGTTATTTGATGAACGATCCTGTGATAAGTGATCACTGATTGATGTTGTAGGTGGTGTTGTTAAAAATGGTTATAGTCTAACCTGCTCTTTAAAAGAGGAGATTTCCATGAATAAAGCTGCGTTGATTGAACACATGGCAAAAGAAACCAAGTTGCCTAAAACAACTTGCAAAAGTGCCTTAGAATCCTTTATCAAGGCCGTTGAAGGCACACTCAAGAAAGGCAAAACCGTTGTCTTAACAGGCTTCGGAACCTTCGCTGTTATGAAAAGAAAAGAACGTCTTGGTATCAATCCTGCAACTGGCCAAAAGATGAAGATCCCAAGCAAGAGAGTTCCAAAATTCAAGCCTGGCAAGAGATTGAAGGACATCGTCCTCTAGTCTTTAGCGAAAAATTGATTTTTAAGGGCGGTAGCGTAAGCGCTAGCGCCCTTTTTTATTGGGCATCGGTGAATGTTTTGGTCGATTATCGCAATAAGACAACCCTCTGTGCTAGACTATATTCGTTAACATGCTATTGAGGCGTGTTGGTGGATTAAAAAAAAGGAAACGAGGAGGGGATATGTCAATTACTTCTAACGTAAATTCTGCCGTCGATAGTCTAAAAGTTTTTTGGCAGCAATTTGATTTGAAACAATGGGCAGAGGGAATTGGGGGTTCTTCGGCGCAGGCTGTTCAAGCCGCCGTATATTTTGGGCTAAGCTTTGCGATCGGTTTTTTATTTAAAAAATATTTTAGATTTTTATTCATGAGTCTTGTTATTACGACATTTGTTATTTTTCTTTTGCATTATAATAAATTAGTTATTGTCGATATTAAGGCAATCAAGGCGCTTGTTGGTATGGGTGATGGTGTTGTCGGTGGTGGCGATATGAATGCGTTTATCAATCGTTTTTTTGATTGGGTGCGCGATAATATGTTGTTCTTTATTTCATCGGTGGTTGGCTTTTTCGTTGGTTATCGATTGGGTTGATCTTGTTTGAGGGGGAAATGTGGGGGAGCTTGTGTATCGTTTACTGAGTCACGAAGAAAAGCTACGCAAAAATATTATAGAAGACAAAACTATTGCGCTTGTTGATGTGCTGATGCATAAAGCAATTATACTTTGTGCATCAGATATCCATATTCAGCCAGAAGAGCACCATGTACGAGTTCGCTATCGAATCGATGGCATTCTTTACGATCAAGAAAAAATATCTTATGAGCATTATGCGCCAACGATTTCGCGTTTAAAGGTTCTTGCGGCACTTGATATTGCCCAATCGCGGTTACCCCAAGATGGTAAAATTCGTGTTGATATTTCAAGCAAGGAACGCAACCATGGTTCGGCAATCGATCTACGTATATCAACTTTTCCATCAATGTTTGGCGAGAAAATGGTTATTAGAATTCTTGATCGTTCCCAAGGTGTTCGGACGTTGCAAGAACTTGGTCTTTCTCAAGATCCGTTGGATAAACTTAAAGAGATTATTGGCAATCCGCATGGTTTTTTTTTACTGACTGGGCCAACCGGTTCAGGAAAATCAACAACGCTCTATGCATTGTTGGCAAACTTAAATAGTGCCGAGCGCAATATTGTGACCATGGAAGATCCGGTTGAATATAATATCCCAGGCATTATGCAGAGCCAGGTTAATCTGCTTTCTGGTTTTAATTTTAATAGTGGATTGCGTTGTTTGTTGCGGCAGGATCCCGATGTTATTATGATCGGTGAAATTCGTGACAAAACAACGGTGCAAATTGCCATCGAGGCTTCGTTAACCGGGCATCGTGTGGTAAGTACTTTACATACCAATGATGCGGCGGGTGCGGTTATAAGGCTTTTAGATATGGATGTTGAGCCGTTTTTGATTAACGCAACGGTAACAGGAGTACTCGCCCAACGGCTTGTACGTGTTTTGTGTCCTCATTGTAAAGTCGAAACCAAACCGCATGAATATGCGCTTAACCTCGCTCAGCGTTATAACGCAAAACTAGAAAAAATATTTCAGCCGCGCGGTTGTGTGCATTGCAGACAAGCTGGTTATAAAGGGCGGATGGGGCTTTTTGAACTCCTTGTTTTTGACGATCAAATTCGTGAATTAGTTATTCAAAAAGCATCGTGTGAGCTCATACGGCAGCGGGCAATTGATGGTGGCATGTTTACTTTAGCTCAGGATGGCATTGCAAAGGTTAATGCCGGCTTGATTTCATTTGAAGATTTTTTGTGTGTCATTGGACAATAAAAAAGGCCCGAAAATATTCAGGCCTTTTTCTTATTCTTAACAAATGGTTTTTAATAGATGGTTGTTGTCCATTCTGTAGGTTCGACCGCTATATTGTTTATGCGGACTTCCCAATGCAAATGGTAACCGGTTGCGTATCCCGTCATACCTAATTTGCCCACAGGATTACCTTTTTTGATAATGTCGCCAACTTGAATATCGGCAAATTCTTCAAGGTGTCCATAGAGTGTAAATACGCCAAGTCCATGGTCGATTACTATGGTGTTACCCGTAAGGTAGAAACGGTCTTTGATAATAACTTTACCCGTTTGTGCTGCCCAAACACTGCAGCGAGGTCGGTTGATAAGGTCAACGCCTTTATGCATGTGGCGGCCACGTTCTGGTGTGACGCGGATTTCGCCAAATGGCGTTGCGACGCGTTGAACTTCGATTGGCATTTCAAACGGTCCGGACCACATTTTTTTCTTTGGTGATTCTTTTGCCCATTTTGCCATAGCTTCTTCAAGTACTTTATGGCTTGAGCTGACTTCGCCTTCCTCTTGTAATTTTTCGACAGAAACGGTAAAGCCCTTTTGCTTTTTAAAGGCAAACGGAAGAATTTGTACATTAGTTGAAATGATCATTGTGTTTTTGACCAAATCTTCGATATTAGCAGCTACCGGCATTTCTTGGGCATTTTCTTCAATTTCGATAGGGATAAAACATTCATAGATTGTTGAGGCATCGTTAATTGGGGTACAATCATACGTTTTTGCCAAAAATTGCACGTTAACAGGACCCAATTTTTTGTTGGCCTGGATTTTGAGGTGAAGCGTTTTGCCTTGATCTACCTTGTAATTTGATTCTATGAACATTGCCCGAAGGGGTTTGTTATCAACATAGAAAGTCCATTTTTTTTCTGATGCATTATGATGATAGCTTGAATCGACCGCTTCAATATTCAAGGTGTGTTTTCCATCGGACATATGGGTTGTATCAATATTGAGCGGAACTTCGAATTGTTTTGCGCTAACATTTCCAGCACGACCTAGGTCTATTTCTCTATTATCAAGAATTGCTTTGATCTGAGAAATTTTATATTCATTGTTGGCCGTTATTGAGCAACGGAGGTCTTTATTGTATGTTCCCTCGTTTTCCAGTTTTGCCATGGTAACAACTGGTGGTTGGTTGTGCGTGAGGTAACGGTAGGTTGTTTTGCCCACAAACCAAACTGCATAACCAATAACGATGGTGATTACGAACGCCCTGAATCTGAAAAACATGATAAACTCGCAATATAATGATTAATTAACTACTAAAACGTGCTATAAATATACCTGTTTTTTTGTGTCAGTAAACAAAAGTACAATAAATTTGCTTGGAACAAGAAATAAATTGCAGTCATAAATTATCAGGCGCACTGTTTTTTGTTATGATAAGAAATCTTGGTAGCTTTTTGGTGTGATATTTTTTAGAGGGGGCGTGATGTCTTTTATCAAAAAAAAACTTTTAATTGCTGCTATGTTTTTAACAACATGTATATACGGGGGTCGCTATTTAAGTGCAATGAAACTGCCTGATGCTCCTGTTGAAGCTTCCCCTGATTTGGCCACCGCTTCATTGGACGGTGAACGTGAAATCAAAAAGATAAGGGCCGCTTATACGGTATGGTTGCAGCTTATGCGGGCGCAAATTAGAGACGTTCGTGCAAAAGTATATGAACATAATAACTTCGGTAAAATTTCGTTTTTTGTGGCTTTTGATATTGATGGCGTATTAATTAGGACAGGTGAAGATTTTAAGGCTATTGATAAGCTCCCCGGGGCAACGATGTCTTTTATTCCCTCGGTAATAAGTTTTTTTAATGAATTGCATGAGCTTGGAGTCCCTATTTATATCATAACGGCTCGGCCAGAAAGTTTTATTGACGAGTCTGGTAATGTGATTGATCATAAGTCCTTTTTGGTTGAAGAGCTTCGTTTTTATGGGCTGTGCGGGCTTACATCTGAAAATTTATTTGCCATGCCCAGGGACATGTACCAGGAGGTTCTTGAGGTTCGCAAAGAAATGGATCGTGAAAAAATGGGTGGACTTGTTGGTGGTTGGAAGCGGTCGATTATTGATCATATTCTTGAAACTCCAGCTCACCCCAAAGCATATGCTTTTCTGGATGACGATGATTATAATAAACCGACCCATTTGATGCCAAAATTGGTAGATTTGCTACGATGTTTTGACGGTGGGGTGCTTACGAATAGTGTTTATGATTACCTGGATCCTCGAATTATTGATCTTATTGTGATTGTGCAACCATTACCTTCCTGTAATTTGCTTGATTCGCCGCCAGAATTTTAGGAGAGGCTATAATGATTCTTTTAACTGAACATGAAAAAGTTGCTGCCGATATCAAAAAGTTGCCCGCTAAGCCAGGCGTTTATCTTTTTAAGGATGCCGAAGGCCATATTCTTTATATAGGCAAGGCGAAAAACCTCAAAAAGCGCGGAGCCAATTATTTGCAGCGCGCTGGGCGAGATGTAAAGGTTGATAGTTTATTGCAAGAAAGTGACCACCTTGACCACCAGATAACCGGAACTGAACTTGAGGCGATGTTGCTTGAGGCTCAACTTATTCAAAGCAACCAGCCAAAATTTAACGTTTTACTCAAGACCGGCCAGCCGTTTATATTCCTGCTTTTTACGGCCAATAAATTGCCTGAGCTTAAATTGGTGCGAAATCGTAAGCAAAAGGGGACCTATTTAGGACCGTTTCTTGAAAAGGCTGCGGCGCGCCAAGTTTATGATTTTTTGATAAAAACATTTCGCCTTAAGTTATGTAAAAAAAAGATTGAAAATGGGTGCTTGGACTATCACCTTGGCATTTGCGCTGGAAAATGCCGGCCTGATTTTGATGAAGCAGCATATACCGAACGGCTTAATCTCGCGCGGCGGGTGATGTCGCAGGGGCATAAAGTTTTTCTTGATGACCTTATGGCGCAAATACAGGCATGCAATAAGCGGGAAGAATTTGAGCGTGCGCGTGAATTACACGGGTATTACACAGCGTGCCATAAGGTTTTTTCGTATTTAGATATTAAGCCTATGAGTGTTGGCGGGCGGGTTGGGCATGATATTTGGATTTTGGCCGATGATAAAAGGTCGCTTCATGTTTTGATTGAGCAGCAAAATGTGCTGAGGCTTAAACAAAGTTTCTATTTTCCTTTTGTTGATATTGATTTAATGCAGGCCGTTTCCAGCCTTCGCCCTGGCGTGGCTACGGCGGACAGGCCCTCCTGCACCTCCCTTGGAGAACCCCCTTATGAGCCGCAAAATTTAGAAGAATACTTTATAGGTTATTACCGAACCTTTAGACCAGCCATCAGAATACTCGTCAATTTTGACCTTGCGCCGGCCGAACGAGATTTGTACCAACAGTTTTTAACTCAATGGCACCACCTTGACCAACCGGTGACCATTATGCAGCCTACTATTGGCCATGAATTGTCATTAATACGCTATGCAACGGTCCAGGTTGCGCAGGAACTTATCAAAAAGGCAACGTTGGGCCAATCCCTTAAACGACTCCTTAAATTGGCCAAAGAGCCGCGCAAAATCGATTGTTTTGATATCTCTCACAAGCAAGGGATGTTTATGGTTGGGTCTTGTGTGCGGTTTACCGATGGCCAGCCTGACAAAAAAATGTTTCGCCATTTTCATATAAAAACGGTTAAAGGGCAGGACGATTATGCCAGTTTGGCCGAGATTGTTGGGCGGCGGTACCGTGATGGGGAAGATTTACCCGATCTTGTGGTAATTGATGGTGGGAAAGGGCAGTTATCGGCTACGCGGCCACTAATACCGGACGGGGTTGATGTTATCAGTTTGGCAAAACGCGAAGAAACTGTTTACGCCGATCGGCTTCCAGAGGGGCGTCGTCTTGATAAAATGACCTTTGCCGGCCAGCTATTGATTGCCCTGCGTGACTATACTCACCACTTTGCCATTAGTTTTCACCGTAAAATAGCGCGAAAAGGCCTTGATAATGGTGTATGATTTGTATAAGCTGGGGCGAATAAATAGTTTAAATTTCGGGTAAAAAAAACAAGGAAATACATGAGCCTTCATCTGCATAAAAGTGTCATTGTAAAAAATGCGGCCAAGGTTGGTGGCATTACTTTTTTTAGTCGCCTTCTGGGAATTATTCGAGAAGTTTTTATCGTAAGATTTTTTGGTGTTGGTGCGGTTTCTGATGCTTATTTGGCGGCATTTAAATTGCCTAATCTTTTTCGCCATGTATTTGCCGAAGGTGCCATGAGCGCATCCTTTGTTCCCGAATTTGTGAAAAGTGTAAAGGAAGGGGATCGGGAAACATCGAATGGATTAATGACCATCGCCCTTTTGTTTTTTGAGGGGTTAGTCTTATTGCTGTGTATTTTTGTTTTTTTTAAGGCCGACCTTGTTGTTTGGCTCTTTGCTCCCGGATTTTCAGAAGAACAGGTGACGTACGCTATCCCCTTTTTACGCGTCTTATTTCCATTTTTATTGTTTGTTTCAAGCAGCTCATTATTTGCTGGTGCATTGCAATCGGTTAATCACTTTTTTGCTCCGGCATTTGGCACGCCGCTGTGGAATATGGTTTATATCGGGGCTTTGTTGCTTGCGCTGAATTATAACCTGACGCCCATGTTTATTTGTGGAGGCGTTTTGGCCGGGGCGGCCGTTCAATTACTTTTGCATATTTATTTTTACTTTAAATTGAACTTCAAGTTTGGTGCCATAACCCCGCAGGTTAAGGTTTTATTTAGAAATGTTTTGACCAAGTTTTTCCCCTGCTTATTCGGGGTTAGTATTGTTGAGATAAATCTTTTGGTGAGTGGTATTTTTGCTTCATATCTGCCCAAGGGTTCGGTGACCTTGTTGCATTATGGTAGCCGCTTTATGAACATTCCATTGGGCGTTGTTGCCGTAGCGTTAACGAGCGTCTTATTGCCTCACTTTTCACGCGTTGTTTTATATGCGCCACGTCGTCTTAATTTCTATATTCTTGAGTCGGCAAAATTGGTGACATGGGTAGTTATTCCGGTAACGTTGGCCATGATTTTCTTATCAAAACCAATCTATGAAATGATTTTATTTTCCAAAAAACAAACGGCAGCACAAGTTTCTGAGGCCGGTTTTATCCTCATGATTTATCTTTGTGCGTTGTTGTTTTTGTGCTTAAACAAGATTTTATTGAGTGTTTTTTATTCAATGAAAGATACCACATCAACAACAATTGCCGCTGGCGTTTCTGCGTTGGTCAATTTGGGTGGTGATGCGGCCGGTATGTATTTGTGGGGTTCTTATGGTATCGCCGCTGCCGTTGTATGGTCTGGCATTACGATGACCTTTATGTGTTTCTATTTCTTGCGCACCAAGCATGGATTTACCTTTTATTCGGGCAATTACTTCAATTTCTTGGGCCGCTATGTTGTCCAGTTGTTGCTTGCCAGCTTAATTTTTGTCGTTGGTTATTATACGGCACATATGCATTTGGTATGGGTAAAGCATTGGCTTGGGTTCTGGGTATTTGCATCTACCTGGGCTTTGATTGTTATGGCCGGGTTGTATCTAACGCGTAAGCTTTTCAAGCTTGATGTTTATTTTCTGAATCGATAATAGCTTTCTGTTTTTATAATATGATGTTTGTCCACCGCTCTTTTGGGCGGTGGTTCGATATGCTCAAAATTTCATGTGGATTCGACTTCGCCCAAAGGGGCTTCGCTCACCACGAACGAAATTTTACTCGTTCGTTCTGCCTGTCCGCCATAGCAATTACAGGGCGTCCTTCGACGCGGTGCAGGATATTAATCCGCCGTTCGCCCTGAGCGTAGTCGAATGGGTACGAACGGCGCTCGAGCCTATCCCTTTAATATCTTTATCGTCTGTGCCGAATCCTGAGCATTAAGCATTGGTTCGTACGAGCTTGATAATCCGGTTACCCAATCAATTGAGACTTCGTGTAAACCAGGATCGGTATAGAAATGTTTTTTATGGTGAGGAATTGCATTATAGAGTCCAAGCCAGACAGGGAAAGCCGTTGCGCTTGCAAATATCTGTGATCCCATTGGCTTATTGTCATCGCGGCCAAGGTATATAGCCGTTGTCAAACCAGGTGTAGCGCCAACAAACCAGGTAGTTGCCGCACCATTAGTTGATCCCGTTTTTCCAATGCTATCGGCATCGAACCAACCGAATCGTGATTGCTGTTTATTGATTGCCATGCGGTGCGAAAGGGCGTTAATCATTTTAGATGCTATTTTGCTTGAAATGACGCGGTATTTAACCGGTTCATATTCCCACAGTTTTGCGCCCCATTCATCCTTTACCCAGTCGATGAGATAAGGTTTTACAAACATGCCGTTGGTTGCAAAAACGTTAAACGCTGCGCAATTTTCTTCGACCGTAACCTCGGTTGTGCCAAGTGCTGCCGATGGATATGGGGGAACGCTATTTTTAAATCCAAAACGTTTAGCCCATGCCACCATATCTTTGATTCCTTGGTCGAGGAATAATTTGATTGTAATAATGTTATTGGACATGGTGAGTGCTCGTGCAAGCGTCATAGGGCCTTCGAAGGTGTTATTCCAGTTTTTTGGTGTCCATGTTTGGCCGTTGGGCATGGTTAGTTCGACCGGTTCATCAACCATAATTTGATCAAGTTCCTGGCCGCGCTCAAGTGCATAAGCATAGATATACGGCTTGAACGATGATCCCATTTGGCGGTGAGCTTGAAACGCGCGGTTAAATTGTGATTCCTTAAAATTAATACCACCAACAAAAGCCTTTACTTGTCCCGTTGATGGTTCCATCGAAACGAGTCCTCCATTGAGGTTTTCGCCAACTTGTTTGCGTAAAAGAGTTGCGATATTGGCAAAAGATTTTTCTGCCGCCGCCTGGACCTCAAGATTTATTGATGTTTGGATGCGCAGGCCTTTGCGGTAAAGCGCGTCCTTGCCCCAAATGCTTTCGGCCCATGTTCTTATCCATTCAAGAATATAAAGCCGGATTGGGTTGCCTTGAACAAAATCAAGGACTGTTAGCTTTTCTTTTCTTGCATGCTCACTTTCTTTTAAGGTGATAAAGCCCTGTTTAAGCATTGCGGTAATAATAATGTTGCGTCGTTTTTTAGCCGAACATGGTGCATTAAGCGGCGAATAGAGACGTGCTGATGCCGCAACGGCCGCCAAGGTGGCTGCGTCGGCCGTTGTAATTTGATCAAGCGTTTTGTTCCAAAATCTTCTGCAGGCAGCTTCAACGCCATAGGTGCCGCGGCCAAAATATATGTTATTAAGGTAGAGCTCCATAATTTGTTCTTTGCTGAGTTGGCGCTCGAGTTGGAATGCGATAAAAATTTCTTGGATTTTGCGCCAAACGGTACGATCATGGTACAAAAACATGGTTCTGGCAAGTTGTTGGGTTATGGTACTTGCGCCTTGTACAACGCGTCCATGATATATATTGACCAAGAATGATCGAACAATACCTTTAATAGAAATTCCTGTGTGCTCAAAAAAGTGATGATCTTCGGTCGCAACAAATGCTTTAATGAGAATATCCGGTATTTTATCATAGGTTACCGGGTCTCGGCGATCAAGTTCAAACCGGCCTATTTCTCGTCCTTCTTCGTCAAGGACAATGGATGGTTTTGCATTTGAATAATAGCCGAGCGCCGAAAAATCAACCCACTCTTTTTCAAATAAATAAAAAAGAGCCCCTATTCCGGTGCAACAGAAAAATAAGATTATAATGACTAGGCGGCGCAACAAGTTCTAAACCCCGTTTTATTGTTTAAACAATTCTTTAATGGAGGTCAATGAACCCATGAGCGCTGATGCTTCGTAAGGAAGAATAATCATTTTGCCCGATTTATCCTTTGTCATTTCTGGCAATACCTTGATGTAATTCATGGCGATAAGGTAGGCAAGGGGATCGGCCGATGGTAATGCATCTTTAATAATTTTAATTGTGTCCGATTCCGCTTCTGCAAAAATACGACGAGATTCTGCTTCACCTTTTGCGCGGGTGACGCGTGATTGATAATCGCCTTCGGCTTCCAATATTGCTGACATTTTATTACCTTCAGCTTCTAATATTTGGGCTCGGCGGGTACGTTCGGCACGCATTTGTTTTTCCATGGCTTCACGAATATCGGCCGGTGGAAGAATTTCTTGTAATTCAACACGGTTGATTTTAACGCCCCATTTTTCGCTGGCATCATCTAATACCAAGCGAAGACGTTCGTTGATTTTGTCGCGTGAGGTTAACGTTTCGTCAAGGTCCAACGAACCAATAATGTTACGCATGGTTGTTTGGGTTAATTTTTCTATCGACTGAGGAAGGTTAGAAACTTCGTACATGACCGAGCGCGGATCAGTTATTTGGTAATACAAAAGGGCGCTGAGGTCTATGGTAACGTTGTCTTTGGTAATAACGCTTTGCTTAGGAAAATCGTAAACCGTTTCGCGCAAATCAATACGTTCAACAAATTCATGATAACGATACAACGATTTACCCCGAGGATCTTCTTTGGTGAATGTCCAAAGGATTTTACGCGGTTGATCCATAAATGGGATAATAAAATGCATGCCGGAAGGCAATATTTGATGGAAGCTACCAAGTCTTTCGATAATAACAACTTCCGCTTGCCGTACCAGAAAAGTTGATTTGATTAAAATGCTTGCCAAAACAATAACGAGAATGCCAAAAGCGATAAGAAATGCGGTCATTAACATATAAAATCCTTATATTTTTAAAATGCAGAATTAATGTATTGCAGGCCGTTCCCTCCTGCACCTCCCTAGGATTATCGAACGATTAATTTATTCCCCTCAAGCCCAAAAATCATAACAACGGAGCCCTTGTGAAGAATATATCCGGTGTTTGTTATAGCTGGCCATTCTT
>CAZLQB010000001.1:25938-32511 GCA_964561585.1 uncultured Pseudomonadota bacterium | reverse complement strand
AACCTTAAGGCTATTTGCCTTGGAGGCGGCATCGGCTTGGCGTTCCTCAAAGCACAGGGGTACGAAACCGGGCAATCATCCATCGATGAAGACACAATCACCCTCGCCCAAAAAATATTAACCTTAGCCGGCGACAACAAAATCAGGCTCCTTTTACCACTTGACCACCGCGTTGCATTGCATGGCGACCAGGACCTTATGGTTGTCGACGTAACTCACAAAATCCCGGAACATGGCAACTGCGTCGATATCGGCCCGCGCACCATGCAACTCTTCTGTGAAGAAATAAACAAGGCAAAAATCATCTTTAGCAATGGAACCATGGGTATTTATGAACAAACGGCCTGTCGCCTTGGTACGTGCGGCATCCTCGCCGCAATAGCCCAGGCCCCTGGCTACTCGGTTATTGGAGGTGGAAATACGGCGTCAGCCATCCATGCCTGCAACCTTCATGATCAAATCAATTTTATTTCAACTGGTGGCGGCGCAACCTTGGCTTTTCTTGGGTGCCATGACCCTGAAACAGACCTCCCAGCATTTGCCGCCTTGCTTGATTAATTTTCTACTTGAAATTACGTCTATGGGTATGATAACCTGAAACTAGTAATGAAAGTTGTAAGTTTAACCCAAGATTCCCTTGGCGGGAAAAGGAGACGTTATGATGAAAAAGTATTTGGGCGTGGCCCTGCTTACTTCGTTAGCATTTGTAACTCAAAGCATGAATGCTATTCACCTCAAGGATGACAAGGGAAATTATCTTGTTGTTGATGCAGAAAAAAATGAGATAGCACTTATTGCTGACCAGGAAAAAGCGGCCGAATTTATGATTTTCCCAAAATGGGGACCTGAAAAATTTGGAAAAAAGGACAAAAAAGAAAAGCCAGCCAAGGCAGCTAAAGTAAAAGCACCAAAATCTAAGACCCCAAAGGCAAAAACCTCTAAGTCTAAATCGACAATTAAAGGTAAAACCGCTAAATCAAAAGTAGTTAAGCCTAAGGTTACCAAGAAACCAACCAAAGCCCCTAAGCAAGATAAAATGAATAGAAAAGAAGGCAGAAAAGGCGGCATGCATTATCAATTAATGCTCCACAACCGTGAAGGTAGCGTTCTCTTCCCTATGGGTTGGAACGGCGAAAAATTGGTCTTGGCCAACAAAAAGCATGAAAAAGAAGTAAAACCTGAAGAACCTGCTACCACACCAGTGGACAAAAAAACCAAGAAATTTGGTAAAAAAGGTGGTAAGGGATTCATGGGCATGTTTATATGCACCATCGCTGACCCTGTTAGCCCAGAAACAACCGATGAACAACTTGATGGTAACAAGGTAGTCTTTACCCATCGTGAAGGCGAAAAAGAAGTTACCAAGGAATTTACTTTTGTAAAAGGTGAACGCAAGATGCGTGGTAACAAACAAGAAGAAACAAAAGTTGTTGAAACACCAAAACTATAGGATGGATGCTGAATCACGTTCAGCATGACAAAATACAAAAAAGAGAAAAGGGCCTGTAAATACAGGCCCTTTTCTCTTTTAACTACAAACTCTAAATCAGTTAGTTAATCTCAAGCAATTCAACATCAAAAATCAGTGTCGCATCTGAAGGAATTGCTCCAGGTACGCCACGTTTGCCATAAGCAAATACGGCCGGAATAACCAAGCGGCGTTGTTCGCCAATCTTCATGCCCTTAACACCCTTATCCCACCCAGAAATAACCTGGTGAGCGCCAAGCGTAAAGGTAAATGGTTGACCATGATCACGGCTGCTATCAAACTTTTGTCCTGGCTCGTTGCCACCTTTATCAAGCCATCCGGTATAATGGACCGTAACGGCATCATCATCTGACGCGCATTTGGCATCTGCGGCACCCTGTTTGGTGATTTGATATTTGAGGCCACTTTCAATTGTTACCCAATTCATATTTGCTTCCTTTGTTGGTGTTGGCTTAATTTCTTCTGTTGCACGACTACGAATTTCTGGTTTATTAACTTCTGTTTCTTGTTTGGCTACTTGGCAGGATGGCAATATGGTTCCGATGGTCAAAACGCCTGCAAGTAATCCGAATTTATTCTTGATCATATAAGTTCTCCTTTAGAAAAAAAAATCAAGATGGATCCTGAAACAAGTTCAGGATGACAAATAAGATGCAATAAACAGCCTTTTTTGTCATCCCGGACGTGATCCGGGATCTGTCCTAATATAACGTTACACACTCTTTTCTTCACACAATTTTTTAGCACGTTCAATAAGTTGTTCGACGGTCAAACCAAATTCTTGTTTACCATCAGGATGACGCAAGGTCACGGTTCCAGCCTCGGCTTCTTTCTTACCCACAACAACCATCCAAGAAACTTTTTCGGTTTGTGCCCGGCGAATTTGGGCAGAAATCTGGTCTGATGAATCGTCAATCGTTGCCAATAATCCTGCCGTCTTAAATTGCGCATGGACCGATTTTGCATAATCGGCTTGTTGGTCGGTTATTTTAAGTACGCGAATTTGTTCGGGGGCAAGCCAAAATGGCAAATTACCCTTAAAGTGCTCTATTATAATGCCCATAAAGCGTTCAATTGACCCCATGATGGCCCGATGAATCATCACCGGCGTTTTACGTGATTGGTCAGAATCAATATATTCAAGTTCAAAGCTCATTGGCAGATTAAAGTCAACCTGAACGGTCCCTAATTGCCATTCACGGCCCATAGCATCCTCAACCCGAACCTCAATTTTGGGGCCATAAAAAGCACCTTCGCCCGGTTGAATAATGTAGGGGGTTCCCCGTTTTTCAAGCGCCTTGCATAAAGCGCTTGTCGCCATTTCCCACATCTGCTCGGTACCCATCGATTTTTCTGGGCGCGTTGAAACGGCCATTGAAATTTTATTAAAGTTAAATGGTGCGTAGACCTTTTCAACCAACTCTAAACACCCAATAACCTCTTGCTCTGTTTGCTCAGGGGTGCAATAAATATGCGCATCGTCCTGGGTAAATTGCCGAACACGTAAAAGCCCGTGTCTAACGCCCGAAAGCTCAAATCGGTGCACCATGCCAAATTCAGCAACACGTAATGGCAAATCACGGTACGAATGCAATGCCTCTTTATACATAAGCACGCCACCCGGACAATTCATTGGTTTTACGCAATTAGTTTCACCATCGGCCGTTGTTGCAAAATAAATCATATCTTTGTAGTTATCGTAATGACCAGAGGTTTTCCATAACCCTTCGCTCATAATCATTGGCGTGCGAACTTCTTCATAAAGTCCCTCTTGCAATGATCGCGTAAAGTTGATGAGGTTATTGTATAAAATTTGACCTTTATGCCTGAAAAAAGGCATGCCGGGCGCTTCTTCATGAAATGAAAATAGATTTAATTGCTGCCCCAAGCGGCGATGATCATATAATTCTGCTTGCTCAATACGTTTAAGATAAGCATCAAATTCTTCTTTGGTTGCAAATGCCACACCAGAAATACGTTGCAACGCGATTCCATCACGATCGGCACGCCAATAAGCGCCAGAAATACCGGTCAACTTAAAATGTTTGATTTTGCTCGTGTACGAAACGTGTCCACCCTTGCACAGATCAAAAAAGTCTCCCTGCTGGAAAATAGAAACCGTTGCGTCGGTAATTTTATCAATTAACTCAAGCTTGAATTGATTGCCAGCAAATACAACTCTGGCTTCGTCTTTTGAAATATCTCGGCCACTAATTTTAAGGTTGCGCGCCGCTATTTCGCGCATCTTTTTTTCGATGAGTTCTAACTGCTCTTCTTTAAAATTTTTCTCGGGTAAAAAGTCGTAAAAAAAGCCAGCTTCGGTCACCGGCCCTATGGTCAATTTTGTTGTTGGGAAAAGTTCTAATACCGCTTGCGCTAATAAGTGCGCCGCCGAATGCCGCACTTGATATGCTGCATCGTGCACCTGATTCTTTTCTTCCATGTCGCATCCTCTTTACAAAAACCTTGTTTTTACAAAGTCTGATGGTACCACAGAACAATAAAATCGGAAAGACTCATTTTTTAGGCAACTGGCGTTAACGAGCCACCGGTAACGATGCTTAATGATCCACCTGGCAAGCCAAAACAGCCCGATGCCATGAATAGACCACCATTTACTTTTTTAAATGGTGCATAGGTAAAAATAAGGTTGAACAAACCGATACTGTTTCTTCGAAGAACTAAATCAGGCCTTGAAATTAATAAAAGAGCCACATCAATTATCGATCCAGCATCAAACTCAAACCCTGTACCAAGCTCAAGAACTTCGCTTGAACCAAGATAATTAAGATCGGTACCCACGAAAAAAATAAAATTCCAATTAAGAGAAAATTGAACTTTCAGCCCGATGGTTTCAATATTTGCCTGAACTTTTCTTGTCTTAATTTCGCCATCTTTATTTTTAAATTCAACATCAAACAGAGGGTCTTGTGTGTCGACAAAAAATGCTCCATTGGGATCAAACGCAACCGCGTACCCGGTAATTTTAAACTTAGCTAATCGCTTGGCCAAAGACCTCATTGAAGCTTTCATTGATGCCAACATTTCTGGCGTAAGTTTATTGTCAAAAGAAGAAATAAGCCTATCCATACCAGCAATAAGTTCTTCTTCGGTAAAAGCAGTATCTTCGCTTGCGTTAACTTTATTAACCGTCTGAGCAATTTTTGCACGATCAGAAGATGATAAATCCTGCTCCTTTAACTGCTCGGCGGCAGAAGTAAAAACATCTTGCCCCTGGCTAATAACATCAGCGCACGTTGCGCTAAAAAAACCACCGAGTCCCAAACCAACAACCAAAAAGAAATGATTACGATAACTCATAAAAACCCTTACATGCTGCATTTAATGCCTATTTCCTATTCAATAAAATCAAAAAGTGATGGAGTATATTCCCATAATAAAAAACGTACGTCAACACAAAAACAAACATCATTGCATCCTGAATAAACACATTGGTACACTGTAGGGGAATTTAAACGAGGCGTTTTAGTTATAGGCCGGATCCTGGCTCTGAACCGGGATGCCAAAACAAAAAAAGGGGTATCCATGGAAGGTAAATGCAAGCCAGAGACGCAAGAATTGATCAGCCAACTGTCCCAAAAAGATTCAACCTTTAGACCCAAAAGGATTTTCGTACTCGATACCAACGTATTAATCCACGATTCGAATGCCTTTTTCTCATTTAAAGGCGTTGTCATTGGCATCCCATTTATCGTGCTTGAAGAATTAGATAAATTTAAGCGCGAACCAGGCGAAAAGGGGCTCCATGCTCGCCAGGCAATTAGAACCCTCGATGACCTACGGGCTAAAGGTTGCTTAAGCACTGGCGTCATCATTAATAGTCATGTTAATTCGCTTTTGAAGGTTTTTCAAAATCCAACCGCAATAACTTTTTCGGCAACACCAAGCCAAGATATTCACGACATAAAAGATAATCTTATTATTCAAACGGTCCACAATTTAGTCGGTGATGGTTATGAAGCAACGCTCGTTACCAAAGATATTAATGTACGCGTCAAAGCGGACGCTCTTGGCCTTGACGCCGAAGATTATACCAAGGGTAAAATTAGCTACGAAACATTCTATAAAGGCTGGACCCGCATTGCCATGCCAGGAATAGACTTAAATACGGTCACCGCCAAAAACATGAGCGCCATAACCAGCCAACAAGAATTTTGTCCGAACCAATTTATTATTTTAGAAAATGAAGATAAACAGTCACACTATCGCCTCTTCAGATTTTTAGGCGATAAAAAATACAAAGAAGTCGAAAACATCCGTTTGCTCGATAGTTTTGAAGCAAAAAACGTACAACAACTTATGGCCCTTGATCTATTGATGGACGACAATATACAGCTCATGACCCTTCTTGGCCCAGCAGGTACCGGAAAAACATTTCTTGCACTGCTTGCTGGTCTTTATAAGGTCGTTTATGAACAAATGTATCGCAAGTTTCTCATCACCCGCCCCATTGTTGCCCTGGGTGCCGACGTCGGGTTTTTACCTGGCACATTGGACGAAAAGCTACACTACTGGATGCAACCGGTGCATGACAACCTTGAGTTTATCTTTAGTAAAATGGGCAGCGGCACACAACAATATTATAGCCTGAGCGGCAAAAGCGAACGCAGCCGCAAAAAAGAGGGGCAACGGCAACAAGAACACCGCCAACGCGACCATCAAATTGCTACCGACGAACCGCATCTTGTCGAACAATTACAACGTAAAGGACTCATCAGCCTTGATGCTATTACGTATATGCGCGGACGTTCAATTCCATTTCAATTTGTTTTGATTGATGAAGTGCAAAATCTCACACCCCATGAAGTTAAAACAATTGTTAGCCGTGCCGGCGAAGGAACAAAAGTAATACTTGCCGGAGACCCATACCAAATCGATTCGCCATACCTTGATTTCACGAGTAATGGCCTTACCGTTACGACCGAAAAATTTAAGGACCAACCCATATTTGGATCGGTATTCTTAGAAACAAGCGAACGCAGTGAATTGGCAAAGCTTGCCGCAGAAATATTGTAATTTTTGAGGGGCCGGAAGGCCCCTTTTTAGTTCCTCACATACCCCAA
>CAZLQB010000001.1:23879-25928 GCA_964561585.1 uncultured Pseudomonadota bacterium | reverse complement strand
ACATTTTCTCAACCGTCTGCTCGATATTCATCGTGCTATTATCAATCACAATTGCACCAACGGGCACACGCAATGGGGCAACCACTCGTTCTGTATCGCGTTTATCACGAAGCGCAATGTGCTCGCGCAATGCCACAAGATCCTGTTTTTGACCTGTTTTTTGCTCTAAATATTCGGCCAACCGCCACGCTCGAACCTCAATATTTGCCGTTAAGAAAAACTTGTAGTCGGCAAGTGGATATACCACCGAGCCACAATCGCGGCCATCGGCAATTATATCATACTGCTTTCCCATTGCCCGCTGTATCCCCAAAAGCCGCTCACGCACAAATTGATTTGCACTCACCATTGATGCCGTTTGATCAATTTCGGGCAACTTCAAATATGCTGTTATATTCATCCCATTATAACGCACACAAGGCTCGCCAGCCAAAATCGTATAGGTTATATCAGAAATAAAGGCTAAAGAATCACTTTTCAACGTCATGAGTTGTTGTGTATCTTTTATCCCCTGAACGGTTTGTAAAACATAGGCAACGGCACGATATAATAACCCGGTGTTTACGCAATAAAACCCAAGGTTATCTGCCAACAATTTTGCCACCGTACTTTTACCACTCGCTACTGGACCATCTATCGTAATAATCATAATTAATGTCTCCTCGTAAAAAACTCAAAGTTGCCCTAATTGTAACATGGAAAACGAGCAATTTGTAGCATTTTTGCCCAAAAAAAGACCGGTTTATTCGCATTTGCAAATCAATAAGAAAGCCTTTATAATTGAACTAAATGGATCTTTTAGTAATCAAAAGCGTACTATTTCACACATTTAGTTAAAAGGATGGTTATGAATAAGTTAAGCATTGCTTTGTTATCACTGTTGCTTACCCCACTCATTTGTGTTGGCATGGAAGGTGAAAAAACAGAAACACGAGGTACCAAAAGAGACAGATCTGCTGTTGGCCTTGATCTTATTGATGATAAAGACTCAGAACCACAAAGCAAAAAGGCTCGTTGTGAAAAATCAGAAGACAATTCTGATTCTGAAGATTTTTCTGACCGCTCTATTGCCACAACGCCAGATCCTGAAACACAAATGATCCAATTGCTTTACAAAAACATAGAAACAAGAGCGCAAGAAGTTCAAAATATTATCGCTACCACAATTACACAAACCCCCAAAAAATATCTAAAACGATACGCAATCGTTTTGGATATTGATGATACCAGCATTTATTCACCAGACGCCTACAATATTCTCGTCATCAACCCAAAAAGCCCAGAATACGACGAAAATGAAGCAATAGAAGCTAAAGAGTATGAAGAAAAATATAAAAAAGCAAAATACCCAACCTACCCAATACCACCTATTCGTTCTTTATTCTCTGATGCAACTGAAGGTGGCTTGAAAGTGTTTTTTGTTACCGCGCGCCCAGAAAAAAAACCGGACAATATAGCGTTTGACTTAACACCAGGCCATAAACAAATACTTGAAGATGCTGATTATTTCGTAGATAACAAACAAACATTTCTTATATGCATGCCCATTGAAATATATAAAGAAGCCATGGACCCCGCAAATAAAGAACTCATGACCAAAATCATCGGCAACTGGAAAAAATCGCAACATGACCTCATTGAAAAAAAATATGGGTGCAAAATTATAGCCGTACTTGACGACCAACCTGAAAATCTTAGCCGCGAAAAACCAGGCCATGTCCGCATACCATGTCCACAAAACCCATTTACAACACCTCAAAAACAATTCCGTCGAATTGCACCTATGGAAAACCTGCAAGCAGTTGCTGGCCCTTTCACCGCTGATGAATAAAACGTTATTTTATTCATCAGCAAAATTCACGAAACAAATCTTGGCTCATGCATCAATCTTGGGTAAACTGATGTGGAATTCAGGTTAACTTAGAAAAAACTTTTTATTATATAAGATGGATCCCGGATCAAGCCCGGGATGACAAAACGGAAATGATCATTCAAGAAAAAAACACGCCACTCATGGAACAGTATTTTACCGTCAAGGAACAACACCCT
>CAZLQB010000001.1:4921-23869 GCA_964561585.1 uncultured Pseudomonadota bacterium | reverse complement strand
CTTAAGATGGATGCTCGGGTCAAGCCCAAGCATGACAAAATTGGAAAAATCATATAAATTAAGAAAAAATCATAGCAGGCATGCAAATTGAACCAAATAGAAATAACAAAAAACAGCGCAGTCTCAAAATCAAGTCACCCCGGCACACGTCCGGAGACAAAGAAACAATACGAAAAACAAAACCATGATCATTCAAGAAAAAAACACACCACTCATGGAACAGTATTTTACCGTCAAGGAACAACACCCTAACACCCTGTTGTTTTTCCAGGTTGGTGATTTTTATGAACTTTTTTTTGATGATGCCAAACAAGCTTCTGCGTATTTGGCCATTACCCTTACCAAACGCGGCAAAAACAAAGGTGAAGATATACCGCTTTGCGGCATCCCCGTCCAAGCGCTTAACCATTATGTAACCAAGCTTATAAAAGGCGGGTTTCGTGTTGCCGTTTGTGACCAATTAACCAAACCTTCTCCGGGCACCATTGTTCAACGCGGCGTCACCAATGTTTTCACCCCAGGAACGCTCACCGACATGTCATTACTTGACGAAAAATCGGCGTCATACCTTTTGTCTTTTTATCCACTTGCTGACCATTGGGCGCTTATTTTTTCTGAAATTCTCACCGCCCAACTATTTGCCACAACCATTCCACACGGGGCAAATAGGGCCATTGAAGCTGAGCTTACTCGATTTTTTCCTGACGAAATACTCATCCCACAAATTAAAAACCATGCAACATATGAACAATATTTTAAGCAATTGGGGTATTGCACATCCATGGTTACGCTCCCTCGTGAAGCACAAGATTATGCTGGAGCACCAATAGCCAAAGCATTAATCGAATCCCAATTTCCACCACATATTTTGCAAAAGCTTAACGAGCAACCGGCCATAAACGCTGGGCTTGAACAATTATTTGGGTACCTGAACAAAAATCAAACGCGGGCGCACGAGCAATTCAAAACTATCCATTTTTATGAACCAGAAGATTATCTCATCCTTGATCCGGCAACGCAAAAAAATTTAGATTTGGTCAAAAATTCAAACGCCCATTCGACAACCTCTGGACGACCGGAAAAACAGAATACCCTCTTTGCCGTTATGGACTGCGCGCGCACCGCCATGGGTTCTCGAACCATCAAGAAATGGCTGCTACGCCCATTAGTGCAAAAGGCAGGCATTGAACAACGCCTTGATATGATAACGTCACTCGTCACCCAAGTTGATGTGTTTCAAAAACTTGAACGGCTCCTTACCCAATTATCTGACCTTGAACGTATTATCGGCCGCATTGCCTTGGGACGAGCAACCTTATTTGACTATTTGGCCCTCAAAAATTCACTCGCGCTCGTACCAATGATTAAGCAGGTGTTAAGCACAAACCTAACAGCGTCACTGGCCACAACGCTGCACGAAAAAATGATCGACTTTGGCATGCTCGTCAATCTTCTTGAAAGTAGTCTTAATGATGATGCGTCACATCAAGGCTCAATAAAAAAAGGGTTTGATTATGAGCTTGATCGGCTACGCAACCTTCTGGCCAACGGGCAACAAGCCATTATAACGCTCGAAAACCAAGAAATTGCGGCAACCGGCATCGCGAGCCTCAAAATAGGCTTTACCGATATTTCTGGTTATTATATCGAGGTCACCAATCCAAACTTGTCCAAAGTTCCTGAACATTATCAACACAAACAAGCACTTGTTAACCGCAAGCGGTTTATTACCCAAGAATTAAGAAATCTCGAGGCCGACCTCTTTAAAGCACAAAACGAAATTGAAGCTATCGAAAGCGCGGTTTTTGAACGAGTCAAAAAAGAAGTGGCCGCCTACCTGAGCCCATTGCGCCAACTAGCTCAGGCTATGGCATATTTGGACGGTATATTTGGTTTTGCACATCTTGCCTATCACAACAACTACGTGCGCCCAACGTTTAATGACCACCGCGCACTTACTATAAAAGAAGGCCGGCACCCGGTTGTTGAACAAAATCTCGGACCAGCGTTTATACCAAACGACACCGAATTACACGATCAACAATCATTACTCATTATTACGGGCCCCAACATGGGCGGTAAATCAACCTATTTACGCCAAGTTGCGCTCTCGTGCATTATGGCACAATGCGGGAGCTTTGTGCCCGCGCGGCACGCCGACTTGCCGATAGTTGACCGCGTATTCACCCGCATTGGCGCAGGCGATAATGTGGCCGAGGGTAAAAGCACCTTCTTGGTCGAGATGGAAGAAACGGCAACGATTTGCACCCAGGCCACGCGAAATAGCTTGGTGATTTTGGACGAAGTTGGCCGCGGCACCAGCACCTTTGATGGCATGGCACTTGCGCAGGCAATTGTTGAATATATTGCGCAACATATCGGCGCACGATGCCTTTTTGCCACCCATTATCACGAACTTACGCACCTGAGTGAGGTTATTCCATCAATCGCCAATTACCACGCCGACTGCAAAAAGGTAAACGACTCAATTGTTTTTTTACACAAAATCGTTGCCGGCATTGCACAAAGTAGTTTTGGTGTTGAAGTGGCCAAATTGGCGCAAGTTCCTGAGGTTATTACGGCTCGGGCCGCTTATTTACTGCAGTCAATGGAATGCGAGAACAAAAAGCCATTCCAGGAAGGATTTGAAATCCCTCCAGCCCGTGCGGCGAATGAGCACGTATATAATGCAAATCTTGAGATTCAACTAAAACAATACCAAAATCTTTTATCCCAACTTCGCGATATCGATTTTGATAATCTTTCACCAAAACAAGCATTTGATCTTTTGTGGGAAATGAAGAAACGAATTTGACACGCTTCTTTATTTCTTTATTTCTGGTACCATAGAAAAAAGGGTATAATTAAAAACTAATAACGCCAAGGCTCATTATGAACTCAAATAATAGCTTATCTCGCATAACCATAGACATTCCCAAAGAAAGCCATAAAAGGCTCAAAACAATGGCCGCTATTCTTGGAAAAAGCATGCGCGAAATTGTTATAGAATCAATTGAACAACATCTTCAAAGCACATCCCCATCACCCAACAAAAAAACACGCGCGGCTATTAAGAATGTTGAGCAAGGTAAAGGCCTTGTTAAGGCAAAAAACTCGGCCGATCTATTCAAAAAACTTGGGCTCTAAATGTTAATCCCCGTTTATCAAAGCCACTTTAAACGAGATATAAAACAAGCTCAAAAGCGCGGGAATAACATGGAGCGTCTCAAGAAAATTATTAACTTGCTGCTTAAAGAACAAATATTACCCGCAAAAACCAAAAGTCATAAATTGCACGGTGATTTTCATGGTTATTGGGAATGCCATATCGAACCAGATTGGCTGCTTATCTATAAATCAACGGCAACCGAGCTTATTTTGGTCAGAACCGGAACACACGCAGATCTTTTTTGATAAAAGGAGTTTTATGGAAAAAAAGTATAATGACCCATCCCTCTCACCGTTCAAAGAAAAACTTATAGCCGCCATCAAAAAACATTCACCCTCGGCACACATTTATCTTTTTGGCTCGAGAGCTCAAGGGCTTAACTCGGCTGCTTCTGATATCGATCTGGCAATTGACGCCGGCAAACGAATTGATATTCAAAAGCTTGGAGCAATCAAAGATGAGATAAGCTCATTGAATATCCCATTTTTTGTTGATATTGTAGATATACACCGCGCAAATGATGAAATGAAAAAAAGCATTCAAGCTGAGGGAGTATTATGGAGCTCATAAAAAAAGAAAAACTTGAACGTAAATATGCTGGCACAAGCAAAGCACTAAAATCGCTTGAACTAGCCGTCGCCGATTTTCAAAAAAGGACCAAGTTAAATTGCTCCGAACAAGAATTGGCAACATACCGAGATTCAATGATTCAACGCTTTGAATATTCAATTGACACGACCTGGAAATATCTCAAAGATTATCTACAATTCGTCCACAACGTTGCCCATATTTACCCAAAACAAGTTTTTCAGGAATGCTTGCGAGCGGGCCTACTTACCCAGGACGAAACCGTTGTCGCGCTAGAAATGGTCGATCATCGCAATGAAACATCACACGCATATAATGAGGCAATTGCAGAAGAAGTTGCGCAAGCAATTCCGCAATATTTTGTTATTTTGCAAAAATTAATTGTGCAGACGCGGCCATAAATTAAGCGTTTTGCATATCTGATTGGTCAATTGCATGCAAATAAACATCGAGACTGTTTTCTATTGCTTGAAATAGAAGCCGATAATAATCATCTGCCTGGTTATGCAGCAAGGCTTTTTCAATCGCATTGATATATTCCAGCCGCTTTTCTTTTTCTATAATGACAAGCGGATAACCTTCTTGTAGTAGCAAAAGATTGAAAAGCAGACGAGCTGTTCTTCCGTTCCCATCAATAAACGGATGAATAAACACAAACTTTAGATGCGCTTGCGCGGCAATATGTGCAATATGTTCTGAACTTTTGGTTAACCAATCCACAAACTCATCCATTAATTGGGGGACTTTTAGATAATTTGGCCGAGGAACATGTGAGCCCATTATTCTGACCGCAACGGTACGAAGGGCGCCTGCGTGTTCGGTGTCTATTTTTTGTAAAATCTGTTTATGGATAGCAAGAACGTCGTCAACCCCAAGGGCTGCTCGTGTTTTTTGTGCTGCTAATTCTTTTATATATGTTATTGCCTGAGCATGATTAAGCGCTTCCTGATGTTCAACTAAACTTTTGCCGCCAACCGTTATACCTTCTTGTATAACCATAGCGGTTTCGGCGTGAGAAAGCGTATTGCCCTCGATTGCATTTGAGCTATACGTTAAAGCAACTCGAAACCAATCGCCAAGATTTTTTTCAAGCGCTTTAGGCAAAGGTTTATATGAATCAAATTTTTTCTTTTTTTCGTCGATTCGCTTTAAAAGTTCAATCATTACGGCAACCCTTCTTTAAACATTTTTCTGCTTACAAAGCAAATATACATAACTAGTGTACCATAAAGCTTTTTCGTCACCATATTATCAATACAACTCGAACACCAATTTCATGCTTTATTTTTCGGTCCTTCCAGGACAAGGCCAAAAGGATTGCTTGCACCCCGCATCCAGTTATTTAACAATTCAATTATCCAGCGGCACTCCCAGCCGTCGCCCTCCGTGGCTATGGCGGGCAAGCCGTGCAGGGCTAGAAGGGCGGTTTTGCCACCACCCTCCTAGCAACCACCCGGGCCTTAAAGGGCTCGCCGCCCTTTAAAATCCTGCTTTTTCAAGAGCCAACCCCTTGTTCATCTATTTATTTATAGCCCTCTAATTGCGTAAGAACGCAAAGTCGGGCCAACAAAACCATTTTCACCCCGTACACGCGCTGCAATTCGTAAGAACGAATTCCGTCTGCGCGTCACGCCACAAATCACGCGCTTTGTAATACGACGCGAGCCATAGGCGAATCTTTGAGCCGCATCTTTGCGAGCGTACGAAAAGCGGGATACCAAAGGGCAGCAGGCCCTTTGGCGTCAGGAGGATGCAAGGAGGCCCGGACGAGGGGTCTCCTTGCCCATGCGCTGGAAGCGCCGAGGGATTAAGCATGAAAGTTGATAAGGTAATTGTTAGAAGAATAAGAAAATTAAAGATTGGTGCTGAAACAAATCAAAAGCAACCCATTCACCCATTTGCACCAAAACCCATATTGTGCTATTATAAAAACACGGTTCAATTAATAACCCCTGATAAAGGAAAATTATGAAAAAAATCTCACTACAAATTGATTCACGCAATCGCATTTGCCTCACCAAAATTTCAAAAAATCTACCCACAAGATTTTCAGCCTACGAAGAAGATGGAAAAATAATTTTGGAGCCTCTTGCCGAAATTCCGGCACATGAAGCTTGGCTGTTCAAACCAGAAAACCGACAAATTTTAGATGAAGTTAAAAAAGGTTTGCAACAAAAAGGATCTATTGTGCCGCATCCAAATAAAAAGCGATAATCACCGTTTAAACGAGCATCAACGATATTCTTTTTCTCTACAACTCGAACATCAATTTCATATTTTATCTTTCGGTCCTTCCAGGACAAGGCCAAAAGGTGGGCTTGCCCCCACCTCTTGGATCTCCGGGCCTAAAAGGGTTTGCTACCCTTTTAAAACCCGCTCTTCCAAGAACCAACCCGATGTCCGTAATGTTTCTTCTGGCCCTCCCAGCCTACGCCCTACGTGGCTACGGCGGGCAAGCCGGTCGACTAAGAAGTCGAAGTCGGGCCAACAAAATCATTTTCACCCCTTACGCGCGCTGCAATTCGTAAGAACGAATTCCGTCTGCGCGTCACGCCACAAATCAAAAGCCTTTTTACGCCCCACTGGCGCCACAATATTAATTGATGCATGGTCGCCTTAAGCAACGGGCTTGCCGAGTTTGCCCCTCGCTGCATGGGCAGCGTGCCCCGGAACGCGGTCATCCGCGTGGAGGTGGGGCAATTGAGGCCGGATGCCCGTTGTAGCGACTTTGGGGTTCCAAGGGGTTTACCCCTGGTTTGGGGGTTGATAGGGGTGCCCAAACCGGCGCCCCTATCCCCACTGCGGGAGCAGCGAGGGATTAAGAATGGAAATTAATAAGGTAATTGTTAAGCGAATAAGAAAATTAAAGATGGATCCCGGATCCCAGCCTTCGCCCTAACGTGGCTATGGCGGGCAGGCACGTCCGGGATGACAAAAGGGGGGAAAATGACAAAAAAATAAAAAGGCCTTTATCACTTGAAACAAAGAAGCGGCGAGATAATATCTCACCGCTTCTTCTGGAATATACATCCCTTATGTCTAAATCAAAATTGCTTTACAGGTATAAGGCGGAATTAGAATGACAAACCAGCCTTAACCCAGCCCTGCCAGCCTTCAATTGCGCTGTTCTTTGAAGCAAATTCATACTTGCCACCAAGACCGAAGAATACTGGATATTCCCAGTTCTTGAACGCATAGTTCAAGCCACCATACACACTGTGTGTAAATTGTGATGGGGTTTCGGCTTTGTCTAATTTTGCTTTTGTTACAAAGTTGCTTGCTGTATTTTCATCGTTGTGTCCTGCGGTTGCGGTAACAATAGCAGTTGTTGCAATATCATGGTTTCTTGCGACAACAATGTATTTAGCATCATCAAATGCACCTTTAATGGTGTTTGATTCTTCTTCTCTGAAGTACATGTTATAACCAAGACCGAAATTAAATCCGCCCTTGTTATATGCAAGACCAACAATACCATCTACTTGGCTGCCTGGGGTTACGTCTGTATCAAGTGTTGAAATGTTTGCCAAAGGAGTTGTTGTTGTTGCACCAGCTGCGGCAACACCATAGTATTCGCCCTTGTTGCGACCAATCAAACCATGTGTACGTTTTTCTGTTGCTTCAAGCAAATAACGATAATCGGCTTTGAAATCGATTTTGACGTTATGGTTTGCGTTGCCCCAAATACGAGCATCAGCGCATAATCCGCCGCCAAGACCAAAATGTTTTGTGCCATATACTGGTTCAAACATATATTCGCCGGTTACTTCGTTACCTGTTGGGATGCTCATACCAATGTTTAAGCCCATGTGGTATGTTTCTTTTTTCAAGAAATTGTAACCAATTTTGACATCGATATCAGCAATACCGGTGGCATTTCTTGAGCCATTGATTTTGCCTTTTGTAAGCTTTTCTGTTGCATAACCTGTGTTGACATCACCTTTAAAATAGGCCTTGACTGATGTTACTACGTCTGCGTCTGTACCGCTAACAACCATCTTCATATCGTTTTCAACATGCATTACAGGAAGGTTTACCGCAAGGTAAAGACCTTTAACAATCTTTGCGAGATCTTGGTGGTAAACAAAATCGGCACCATAATTAATTGTTTCTGGGGCCGTTTTGATTGTTGCAACAACTGTATCGTTGACTAGTGTATGAAGGTGCAAAACATATGCAGGGTCAACGGTCAACGAACCACTTTTTGCAGCATTCATTGTTCCCGTTTTAAGATCAAATGTTGCTTTATTTGTTACACCAAAATAAGCACCAGTTTCACTCTCATTTGTGTTTTGGCCATAAAAACCAACAACTTCTAAATTGCCACCAAAGCGGTCTTCAATTTTAGCACCGGTACGTTCTGTAAAGCCGGTTGTGATTAATGGAAGATTAACGAGCGCTTGGTTACGTGGTTGCATATATGTTTTGTTTGTATATGCGCCAGCGTTATTTGCACTAAGGGTAAGTGCTGTGATTAATAAACCTTTTATCATCTTATTCATGTTTGGTTTCCCCAAAAACGTTTGTAAATTATTATTACTACCTAACGAAAAAAATTATACGAACGACTAGATCGAAAAAAACTCTGTTCGTCTCTCCTAACAGACCTCCTTTCTTGCATTGAAATATGGTGTACAAATCGAACAACAAGTACCTCGCTTTTTGTGCGGCAACAAGCGCTTTTGCTTGCTTACAAAGCCTCTCTCCTAGAAGCACGAGGTAATTTCAATCAACGTTGATAGGTTAGCGACTCAAAATTAAATTATCAAGCATTTTTTTTGCACGCTGGTGAAAGTAATAGTCTTTTGTAGGTTGCCAACAATGCATTTTTTAATGCAATACTTTTTAAAAATAAATACAAAAATGCTTTTGAAACCAACACATCCTTGTTCATAAATTGACGTAAATAGTATTGAAAAATATTTCTTGTTGCGGCGCATTTTGCCATCAATAAAAATGTAACTCTATTGACATGCGTGGCCAGATAATAATCCAGACAATAATACTGTTTCGTTCAATCTCCCTCCGCACCATCAAAAACAAAAAAATAGACATCGTACCAACATCGCAGTACGATAATTAAAAGGTAAAATGCAAAATCGGAGTATCAATGAAAAAAGAATTCATAGCGTACCAAGGACAGAAACTCACATTGGAATGGTATTTCGATGATCAAGGCAAAAGTGAAGCGTTAGAATACTTTAAAACATTATCCATCGACCGACAAAAAAAAGTTATTTACTTATTTTTCCTGCTTGGAGATGCGGGAAAAATATTTAACAAAGAAAAAATTCGCTATGAAGGCGATCAACTGTACGCCTTAAAGCCATCGCCAGACAGGTTTTTATGCTTTTTTTTTGATGGAGCAAAGATAATTATTACCAATGCTTATGAAAAAAAGACGGACAAAATGCCACAAAAAGAAAAACATAGAGCACTAAAAGCAAAAGCACTTTATCTCCAAAGATGTAAAAAAGGAACCTACTATGCCTAAAAAAACAAAATCAACCAGCGAAATATTTATTGATTCCCTTAATCCAAAAGAAAAGAAGCAATTTGACGAAGAATATAAAAACCTTCTTTTGTCAGAAATGATTTTAGCCGCAATGGAAGAAGATAATATTTCGGTGAGAAGATTAGCAAAATTGGCTGGCATATCACCAACCATCATTCAAAGCATGCGCTCTGGCATAAAAAAAGATTTCAACATGGGAAGTTTTTTTAAAATTATCAAGGGACTTGGCTGCAAGGTTTTAATCGAACGAAACGGCCACCAATATCCCCTAGATCTTTCACAGATTAACAAAAGTTAGGGCGTACCGCCTATTTACTACCGCCATTTCCTCACCCCAACGCGCTTACACAAATGCGTAATCGCGCACGTACTGCACCGAGGGCTAACGGGTGCACACACATTTTGCCCCCATTTCACGATTAACGTATTCCATTCGATCCAATATTTGCGATCCAATATTTCTTGCAAAGCAACTTCGGTTTGCTCAGGAGTTTTGGTGATAATAAGCCCTAAACGGTTACAAATGCGATGCACATGAATATCAACGCAAATCGCCGGCTTGCCAAACGCAACGCCAAGCACGAGATTAGCCGTTTTTGGCCCAACCCCTTTAATCGAAATTAATTGGTCATACGTTTGCGGAACCACCCCACCAAAATCATGTAAAATTATACAAGCAACATGCTTAATGGTTCGCGCCTTGTTTTTGTAAAACCCGATTGGCTTAACAATCTGCTCAAGAGCTTGTAAGTCAAAAGCACATAATGCTTCAGGCGTTCTGACGCGTGCAAATAAATCACGCACCACAAGAATGGTCATACTATCTTTTGCCCGTAAGCTCAAAAGACATGAAATTAAGATAAGAAAAGGATCATTGCCAAATTCAACAATTACGTGGTCGCTCAATGTTGGAACAAAGTTTTTGGTGTTGGCGCGAAGTAATTGAATGATTTTTTTTATGCTATCGTCCACGCAAAGCAACTCGGTTAATGGCTTTGATAACACTGCTGTCTTCGCTTAATTGTTTTACAATTTCAGGCTTGAGCTTAAAAGAACCGCCAATTGGATCTTCAACAATACAACTTTTGTACGCCTTCTCTTGCGCCGCCTCCAAAAGCGTTTTTACCAAAGCCCGCCCATCTACCCAAGCAAATGCTTCAAGGTCGGCACCAAGATCACCAACCAGCTTAGATTTTGGTGTAAAATTACCAAAAGAAATCGACTCAAACCCAGGAAATTTCTCTTTTAAAAAAGCTCGTTTTGCCATAATAAAACGGACGGGAATAAAGGGGACCTGGAAAAAATAATATTGATGGTCATCTAAACAAAGCACCGGAGTAGCATCCCGTTGCTTACGGAGCTCATCTTTAACCACCCCATCAAAATCGGCCTTTTTCGACTCAACGTCGCTATATGCTCCGCCATCGTTGCAATCAAGAACTCCTTCATCACGCCCAGAAGCAATTTCATCAGCATCTGGCACCAGGCAAGAATAACCTTCCCCAAGCAACACACGCGCAAAACAATACACTGTTTTTTGATTGAATATTTCGGCCGCAATGTCTAATCTGTCTTTAGTCGAAAACATATAATTAACTTGAGGGAAAAGCCATAATCCTTTGTGGGCAACTGTTGCCAAGCTTGCTTTGCGTCGAGGCGAAGGCACATCTTTTTGGCAAAAATCTTGCCCTAAAAGAATACACATTTTATCGGTAACGGGATCAATGCCGTAAGGAATTATAGTAACTGATCCAGCGCTTGCTCCAGCCATAAAACACCCGAATAAACAAATCAACAAAAAATTCTTCATATATTTAAACCTTTATCACAAAAAAAAGACGACAAATCAACCTTTATTGTAACAAAAAAAAGGAGCCCCCGTAAGAGCCCCGTGATTTTGAGAGATTTTTTAACAGATAAATAATTTATGGTTTATTGCACCCGTCGCCCAAAGCGCGGTGGATTCGACTTCGCCCAAAGGGGCTTCGCTCACCACAAACGGGCGTATTAGGAGCCGTTTGCCCTGAGCGTAGTCGAAGGGGTACGAACGCTTAAAAAGTTAGCGCCGTGCAAAATGTCTATTGTTTTTTTGCGCAAATCAGGACAATAATACAAGGTTCCAACCGCGGCAAGCGTCACAATAAATGCGGTAGTCAAAGCTTTGTGTTCTTTAATCCACGCAACAACGCGATTTGATTGCGTTTCCTGCGCAACAAAGGCGGGCTCTTTAAATTCAAGCCTTGTTTTAATCGCTGTATTTTCAACAGGGGCTACTACGTCAATTACCTCAAGAATTTCGCTAGCCTGAGCCGCAAAAACACTGCATGAAAGAAAAAAAACATAGATAATTTTTTTGATCATAAACAGACAGCCTCAATAAAAACAATCGCCATTTTGTCATCCTGAACTCGTTTCAGGATCCATCCACATGCCCCAGAATGCCAAATTAAGTTAGCATGGCCGCACAAAAAGACAAGTATTTCGATTCCAGATTAAACCGATGAAGCGCCAAACCGCACAATTTAATGCAATCTGAAAGATCAGGGCTTAGCCAACTTTTTGCTGTGTTACCGCATCGACAATATTATTCAATACCATGCCATGCGATGCTTTGACCAAAACAAGCGCATCTTTTTCGGTAAGCAATGCCTCAAGCTTCTCTTTGCCGCCCTGCCAATCCTCAGCCCATTCAACGGCAAGGGATGACGGTGCTGTTTTGGCGATCATGCGTGAACGCTCGCCAACCAATACAACAGCATCAATTGTCTCTGTTTTGCCTAATAATCTGCCAATTTGACGATGCCAAAAAGCCTCTTTTTCGCCCAGTTCGAGCATATCCCCAAGCACAACAATTTTTTTGCCCTTAGCTACCATTTTATCAAAGGCCATAATTGCTGCGCGCATGCTTTCTGGGTTTGCGTTATAACAATCGCTGACAATCAATCCGCGATCGCCTTTTATTGATTTGGTTTCAAAGCGGTTTTCAAAACCAGAATACGCTTGAATGCCCTTACAAACATGATCAAATGAGATTTGTAAAAAATAGGCCAACGTACTTGCCGCCAAAGCATTTTGAACTGAACCGACATGGTTGTTTTGCATCGTTATAGAAGCTTTTTCACGATACCACTTTAAAACAAACTCGGTGGCTGATACGCCATCGGCAGTCGATACGACCTTAACCCTACGAGCCTGTACCTGATTTTTGGTTTTAAACCCAAATTTGGCGATTGGGTGAGCGAAATAAACAGCGGTTAATAATGGCTGATCGCCAAAAACAATGCCAACATCTTGTGCCGTAAAATGTTTGAACAATCGACGTTTTTCATAAGAAATATTTGCAAGCGTCGTAAAATCAAGTAAGTGAGCATGGGCAATGCACGAGATTAAGCCAATGGTTGGACGTAAAATATCGGCCTTAATATCCATTTCTCCAGGTTTACTGATACCAACCTCAAATGCAGCCACATCGCAATCCAGCGGAACGCGCAAAATATTGATACATAACCCAGTAAAGGTATTTTGATTTTTATAGGAAACATAAAACTTGAGCCCTGCTTGCTGCAAAATCGAGCGTAAAAGTTCTTTAGTACTCGTTTTACCAATAGATCCGGTAATGCCAACAACAGGAAATGTCATGCGTGAGCGCCATGCCTTGGTAAGGTCTAACAATGCCTCATACGTATCAGCAACCTTGATAACTAAGCGATTTGCAATCCGCTCAGGTGTAAGCGCTGCGTCAACACGATCATCATGCTTATCGACAATAAAAACCGAAGCTCCTGCGGCAATAGCTTTGTCCAAAAAAGCATGTCCATCCGTAGCCTGACCCTTTAGCGCAACAAAGACATCGTCCGTAGTGATTAAACGACTATCAACAACCACGGCAACATCTTCGTCCTGCTTATAAAACTTCCATGCAGCCTGCGGATCAAGCACTTCACCCTTGCACGCAAATACCGCATCCTTAAAAGCAGTCACCAAAAGATCTTTACTGAGTATCATTAATTCGACTCCCCAACAGGCATTACCATAAAACTATTAAAAACTTTTCATTTCAATCATTTACACCATGAAAAATGGCTTTTTTTGCAACATTTGTCAAGAAAAAAGCCGGCTCAATTATGCACCAAGCAAAAAATCCTTCAAGCGCGTTGAATAGCCGTATTCATTATCGTACCAGGCAAAAACTTTGCCCATATTTCCAACCGATTGTGTCAATAAACTATCAACAACGCAGGAGTGTGTATTTCCTATAAAATCGGACGATACCAAAGGCTTATCTGTATATTGCACGATATTTTCTAATTCATTTCCAGCAGCATTTTTAAGGGCCGTATTAATCGCCTCTACCGAAAATGGCTTATTTGCCGTAAAAGCAAAATCAATAAGCGAACCCAATGGAACAGGCACCCGAACGGCCAACGCCTTTATTTTTCCCTCAAGTTCAGGAAATAGTTGAATTATTACCTTATCGGCCCCGGTCTTTGTTGGGATAATATTCAACGCCGCCGCACGCGCCCGGCGCGGATCTTTATGCTCGACATCAAGCAAAACCTGATCATTTGTATATGCATGGGTTGTTGTCATAAGGCCGCTGATAAGCCCAAATTGCTCATTAAGAATTTTAACCAATGGCGCAAACGCATTGGTGGTACAGCTGCCCAATGAAACAACATGATGGCTTGCTGGCTCATATTTTTGGTGGTTAACTCCAGGGATAATGGTAATATCGGCATTGCCCGACGGTGCCGTAATTAAAACCCTTTTGGCCCCAGCGTTTAGGTGCAAACTAGCTTTTTCTTTGCTAATAAAGTGGCCCGACGCCTCAATAACCCAATCAATATCCATCGCAGCGTGAGGAAGCTTTTCCGGATCAGATTCGGCAAGCACCTTGATCCGATGTTTATCAATCGTCAAATAACCATCGCCAAATGTTACATCCCCGGGGTATTCGGTCATAATCGAATCGTACTTAAAAAGTAATGCACAATTTGATAGATCGCTTGGCCCAACATTAATAGCGACCACGTTCAACTCTATTTGGGCCTTTGCATCGCCTAATATAGTTCGCAAAAATGTGCGTCCAATGCGCCCGAACCCATTAATCATTATATTTTTCACTACTAACTCCTTTTCTAGCTTTTTCTTAAAGATTGTATGCTCGAAGGTATTTAATTAATGGCTCACAGCCCTCTTTGGATAAGGTACTAATAAGTACCTGCGGCTCATACAACAGAAGTCGTGGCGCAAGCGCTGCCATTTGCTCTTCGGATAATTTATCAATTTTATTAAACACATAAAGCATTGGTTTTTCAACCTCAAGTTCTTTTAATGTTTCTCGAACCACTTCTATTTGGTTTTCCCATGCAGGACAGCTGAGATCAATAACATGCAATAACAGCCCAGCGTACCTAAGCTCGTCCAACGTTGATCTAAATGCCTCAATTAAATGGTGAGGCAACTGGCTAATAAATCCGACGGTATCAGAAATAAGGGCCTTCTTTTTACCATCAACAAAAAGCTCGCGTGTTGTGGTATCAAGCGTTGCAAACAATTTATCTTCGGCAAGCACCTTACCCTTGGCAATGCGGTTGAGCAAACTTGATTTTCCGGCATTGGTATAACCAATAATACAAATCATTGGCACATTACTCGCCAAACGTTGCTTACGCTGAACATCGCGCGAACGAGCCAATGTATCAAGCTTTTTGTGCGCTTGACGCAATTTATCGGCAAAAACCCGCTTAATTTCTTCTTTTTCTGTTTCACCTGGTCCACGGTTACCAATAATACCGGCCTGCTGTGCAAGGTCTCTGCTACGCCCAATAATACGTGTTTTCATAAATTCGATTTCAGCCATCTCGACCTGAATTTTACCTTCAGATGTCTGCGCTGAACGCTTAAAGATGGTGAGAATAAGTTGCTCACGATCAATAATTGAGCAATTAAATACATTTTCAAGATTACGTTCTTGTAATGGCGACAACGGTTCAGAAATAACTAAAATATCCACCTTTAAATCGGTGCATTTTTGAGCAACTTCTTCCAATTTCCCCTTGGTGAAATACATGTTATTGTCGGTCTGACGGACCTTCATAAACATTTCGGCATCATAAGGAATATCGGCTGTTTTCACCAAATTCATAAACTCTTCAAAATAATACTCCGGAGTCCCCATGCGGTTACCTGGAGCAAACACACCTAAAAGGAGTGTTTTGGGATGCGCGTCCCCTTGCGTTACCATTGTTCTTGCCATTGTGTTCCTTTTTTATTTTTCAAGCATCTCAATTATGGCCTGCCCAAAAGACTTAGCGAAGGTAGGCCCTTGTCCCGTAATAATTTTCTCGTCACTCAAACTTACCACACCTTCCTCACTAAACATAACCCCATGTTTTTTTAAAACGGCTTTTGCCTCATCGGTAGGATAAACGGTCGCTTTTTTTCCTGCCAAAATACCGGCCTGAACCGGAACAATACAGGCATAACAAATTGTTGCGACAATCTTTTTGTGGTCACTAAAATAGCGAACAACCGCTTGGATTTTATCATTATGCCATAAATAAGTCGTTGACCCTGAACCGCCAGGAATCACGAGCGCATCATAACCGTCAAATTCGGCTGGGGTTAGGTTATCAAGAACGAATGCTGGCGTTATTTCAAGCCCAAAGGATCCTGTAGCAACACCAGGCTTCAGCCCGGCAATATCAACCTCATAACCTTTTTTGGTTAGCATTGTATAAGGAACATTGAATTCGTGATCTTGAAAATTTTCTGGCATAAGAATAAAAAGTATTCGCTTGGCCATAGTCCGCTCCTCTGGTCATAAATAATAACAAACACAGGAAACAAGCATACTATAGGAACGGACGAATGGAAAGGAGAAGCGCTACTTCTTACGCCTAAATTCAAGCAAATAACGAGACGGTTTACCGTCTTCATAGTAAAATTTACCGGTGTCGCTGAACCCAGCCTTTAAGAGCGCTCGATAACTGCGTTTATTCCACAAGCGGACGTGGGCGGTAAATGATTGTTCATTTGTTAATCTAAAATAGACATTTGTAATCAATTTAATGGCCTCCTGAATTCTGCCCCCGCCCCGATAGCGCTCATTAAGCCAACACCCAAATTGCCCGGGGTCTTTGTCGTTTTTTTCACGAATCTCTAATGTTCCGATTAACCGATTTTCTTTGGCATCGAAAATGCAATACATAAGCTGTTTGCCGGCCCTATCACGTTCCATCTGATACTTAAAATAACGGATCGTATAATCGAGATCAATGTATTCAGGAAACTCAATATTTTGGCGCACATCCCGCGAAAACATGTTATGAACATCAATAAAATAACTTTCTCTAAGCTTTTTTAACGTAACCAATTTTCCACGGACCTCGTCGGGTGCAACCGATATTGGCCGCAGGTCTAAATTAGTCTGCGCATGCCACCGATAACCGATAAAGCCGCCGATAGAAATAGCCATAAGGCCACCAACCAAGGCCAGAACTTTTATATTTCTTTTCAAAAAATTAGAATTATTCATAAACTCCCCCAAGAAATCGCTTATAAAAACCATCATTTTACTGTTTTTAGTTTAACGAAGCCACGTAAAACTATCAATCAACTGGAAAATAGACATATGCTTGAGCCAATACAAAAGAATATGTCTATTTGTAAACACGATCTAATTCTTCTTAGAACAAAAATCAAGCTATAGTGGTACATTGCCATGCTTGCGCGCCGGTAGCGTTTCAACTTTATCGGCCGTAAAGCGCAAGAAAACCGACTTGCAAAGTGATGTAAATGTGATACGCTCAATGAAGAATATTTCATCCACATATTAAGGAATTTTGATGCCAAGCAAAAACCCACGCCTTAACATTACGTTTAATGAAGCTGACGCCGTCATTCTTGCATCGCTGGCCAAACAAGAAAAAAAATCTATATCACGACTAGCCAAGGAACTTATCCTTGAGGCCTTAGATCGACGCGAGGACTTTGCTTTATCGGCACTTGCCGATGCACGTGAAGAAGAAACGTCAAAAAAGGCTCAAAAAAGGATTTCGCATGAAAACGCTTGGAAGTAAGCGCTATCAAGTTGAGTACCTTGAAAAAGTTATTTCTGACGACATTCCAAATCTCACAAAAACAATTCGTGATCAAATAAGACGAGCGATTGAAGAACGTCTTATGCTTGACCCCATCGGATTTGGCAAACCATTACGATATAGTCTAAAAGGTTTTCGTCGCCTTCGGGTTGGTGATTATCGCATTGTCTACCGGATTGATGGCTATAATGTTATCATTACAGCCATTAAACACCGTAAAAAAATCTACGAAGAAAAATAATCTATAAAGGAATATTGCCGTGTTTGCGCGCCGGTAGCCTTTCAACTTTATCGGCCGTAAAGCGCAACGCCTTGATTAAGTGATTTCTGGTCTGCGAAGGTTCGATAATTGCATCAATATATCCAGCCTGTGCTGCAATAAATGGATTAAGAAATTCTTGGGTATAATCGGCCTCAAATTTGGCGGCAAGGCCACTACGCTCATCTTGGCTAGCATTTGCCAATGTTTTACCATGCAAAATACTCACGGCCGCTTTTGCGCCAAGAACAGCAATATGTGCATTTGGCCAAGCAAAATTTACATCGGCTCCTAATTCTTTACTCCCCATAACAATATAGGCCCCGCCAAAAGCTTTGCGTAATATTACGGTTATTTTGGGGACCGTTGCCGTTGCGTAGGCATACAGTAATTTGGCGCCATGGCGAATAATCCCCTGGTGCTCTTGCTCAACGCCCGGTAAATAACCAGGAACGTCAACCAACGAAACTATGGGAAAGCCAAAACTATCACAAAACCGAATAAACCTGGCCGCTTTGCACGAAGCATCAATATCGATCGTCCCCGCTTTAACAGCCGGCTGATTAGCAACCATACCAACCGCCATACCGCCCATAAAGGCAAACCCTGTTACCATATTTGGGGCAAATAGCTCATGAATTTCGTAAAAAGAATCACGGTCGGCCAAAGCAGCAATAACCTTCTTTATATCATACCCTTGATTGAAATTTTGAGGAACAATGGCAGTAATATCTCCATCGCCAGCCTCATTAAACACTTGAACCGGCAAGGACATCAAATAATTACCTGGTAAATACTCAAGCAGCTTTTTTACCCGAGCAAAACATTCATCTTCGGTTTGAGTTACCACATGGACAACGCCAGAACGTTCGGCGTGCACCTGGGCGCCGCCAAGATCTTCTTTGGTAATTGTTTGGTGCAAAACTTGTGAAATAACCTGCGGCCCCGTGATAAAAAGGTTACTAATGCCTTGCGTGGTGAAAATAAAATCGGTCAACGCGGGCGAATAGGTTGCCCCGCCGGCGCAGGGACCAAGAACTAATGATATTTGGGGGACAACGCCAGAATAGCGACAATTGCGCGTAAAAATTGAGCCGTACCCGGCAAGGGCATGGATACCCTCGTCAATACGTGCTCCACCAGAATCGATAATGCCAATAATTGGACATCCAACTTTGGCGGCAAGATCCATAATTTTACAAATTTTTTCGGCATGACGTTTGCCGAGCGAACCACCCTTGATGGTAAAGTCTTGGGCATAAACGGCCACCTTGCGGCCGGCAATTGTACCAAAACCGGTCACCACCCCATC
>CAZLQB010000001.1:0-4911 GCA_964561585.1 uncultured Pseudomonadota bacterium | reverse complement strand
CAAAAATGGAGAGATTGCCAACTGGTCTAATTCTTCCAAGCTCCCAGCATCGAGTAACAAGTCCAATCGCACCCGTGCAGTTTTTTTTCCTGCCTTGAGTTGTTGTTCTAGTTTGCTCTTTTGCCCGCCAATAAGCGCTTCATCCTTTTTAACCTTCCAAACATCAATCGCTACCACATCCACCGTTGTTACCCGCAACCCTTTCAAGCCAAAACCGCTAATTACTTAAATTTTTCACTTGTATATTTACATCCTGAGCCGCAGGAAGTATAACATTAGTAAACACCATTTTCAAACGGGTACGGGTGGTGGTTGCTTGGCGAGGCGGAAGAAGTAATGAAAACGAATTCCCAAAGGCGGAAAAAGGGGTATATGATGACTGATAAGGAGAGTCAGAACGGTAGTGCCAGCGTTGCCTGGTTTAAATTGGCCGAGCTTATTGCACGCAAAGAGCGAGAAAAGGCGCTCAATGTCTATCGGCTACTTTCTCATTCGCTACAAGACCGCGCATACGCCTTACAACTTGAAGGCGACATCCTTTGGTCGTTGGACGATCGTGGAGCCATTGAACGCTATAAACAAGCGGCCTACCTCTACCAAAAAGATAAACGCTGGATCGAAGCCATCGCCATTTACGAAAACCTACTTACCATTGAACAAAGCAAAAACGATGTTTGGGCAACCCTAATCCCCTGTTATGCAATGGCAAATTGGCATGAGATTTTTCAAGACCGCATAAAGCAATTATGTACTCTTTTGCACGACCAACGCGTCAGCGACTCGCAATTTATAAAAATTATCCAAGACATTATTGCCGCCATCCAAGAAACAGAAGATCACGGCAAACAACAATGGGTATATGAACAACTTAAACAGTTAACAAGCGACCTTCCGCCGCATATTCGCCAGGCATTTATAACATAATCGCAAAAATAGTTATTTTGCCCAATAATCAATTTTCATTGCCTTGCGAACAGCCGACATTGTCTGTCCCGCCGCTTGGCGAGCTTTATCTGTTCCCTTTTTGAGGATATCCATAACGGTTGCCGGATCCTTGGCAAATTGTTCCCTACGTTCACGGATTGGGGTAAGCAGCTCCTGCATAATATCGTTAAGGTGCCGCTTGACCTTGACATCACCAAGCCCACCCTTTTGATAATGAGCTTTAAGATCTGCAACGCGTTGTTTATCATGATCAAAAATATCCAAATACATAAACACCGTATTGCCTTCAATTTTGCCCGGATCTTCTACGCGTAAATGGTCAGGATCGGTAAACATGCTCATGATTTTCTTGGTTACAACATCGGCGGGATCTGACAAATAGATTGCATTACCCAATGACTTGCTCATCTTTGCTTTCCCATCAATCCCAGATAGTCGACCGGCATCTTTAGGAATCAAAGCCTGAGGTTCGACAAGCGTTTGGCCATAAATGCGATTAAATGATCGCACAATTTCAACCGTCTGTTCAATCACGGGTGCTTGGTCGGCACCAACCGGGACGAGATTTGCCTGAAAAGCGGTTATGTCCGCTGCCTGGCTTACCGGATAACATAAAAAACCGGCCGGAACAGATGGTCCAAACCCTTTTTGCTTAATTTCTTCTTTAACGGTTGGATTTCGTTGCAAACGAGCAACGGTCACCAGGTTAAGATAAAAAAGGGTAAGTTCAGCTATTTCTGGCACCAACGACTGAATAAACATAGTCGTCACTTGTGGATCAAGACCAACGGCCAAATAATCGAGCGTAACTTGCAGAACATTTTCACGAACTTTTTCGGGATTTTCTGCGTTATCGGTTAACGCCTGAACGTCAGCCACCATAACAAATTGATTGTATTCGTGCTGCAATTTGACGCGATTTTGCAACGAGCCGACAAAGTGTCCAATATGCAATGGACCCGTTGGTCGGTCACCGGTTAAAATAACTTTTTTTTGTTCCATATTCTTATCCTTTTTTTCTTATACTCACATAAATCCTGAACACCAAAAATGCAAAATATCGCTATTCACCATACCCGAGAATAACACATTTTTCTAGTCACCTTTTAGTGCACCAAAAAACTTGTTTTGATAATCGTTCTCGCTATACTTCACATACTTAGAAAAGTCACTAAAAAATGGCAGAAAGGTTGTAGTTGAATATTCAAAAGATAATCTACATTACAAACCGATTAAAAGAACTAGGCGTTAGCGGTCTTCTTACATGGGGTACCACAAAAAGCTATCGTCACTTTTTCTCTATGCGCTACAAAGGCAAAACGAGTTCTCAACGCGTTAACCACCAATGGCCCGCAATTGCTCGTCGCTTTAAGCGAGAGGAAACGTTCACACAATTTTTCGCAACCCTTTCGGCAAATAGAGTTTTTGACCGTATGCTCGCAAGCGAACAATTCGCAAAGCATTTCCCCTCAACAACGGTTAACGATCCTGCGCTTTTTTCTGGTGCTGACATGCTCTGTGAAAATCAATTTTCGGTCCTCGGCTCCCCCAAAATTCACCTTGGCCCTGAAATACCATGGCTATGCGACATTAAATGTCCACGCGAACAATGGGGCTCTGAATACTGGAATGCTCAGCCATTAACCTTTTATCAAAATATTTCAGCTCAAGCGCCACCACCCGCGCACAAAGATTATCATCCTGACATTAAGGTGCCGTGGGAACTTTCACGCTTGCAGCACATATTCACCCTTGGCCGCGCATATCGCCGCACAATAGTAATAAAGGACCATGAACGGGCCGATCGTTATAGCGCCACCTTTGTTGCACAAGTTGATAGCTGGATTACTAATAATCCCTACTTACGCGGAGTAAACTGGGTATGCCCAATGGAAGTTGCTATTCGCGCCGTCAACCTTATTTGGGGCTTTCACCTATTTAAAAATAATGAAGAAATATCGACCGACTTTTGGGAAAAATTAGTCTGCAGCCTTTATGACCACGCCCACTACCTGCAATACAACAGGGAAACATCGGACAAACCAAATAACCATTATATCGCAGACCTTGTTGGATCACTTTACCTCTGTGTTTTCTTCAAAGAGATTCCCCACTTTAATCACCAAGAATCAAATATTCTTGATGAAATTTGGCACCAGGTTAATCACCAAATTAGCCCCGATGGCACAAGTTATGAAGGGTCAACAAACTACCATAAATTAGTTACCGAAATGCTCGAACATGTAGCTTTGATATGCAAAATTCAGGGCGCAATCGTCCCCCCATCATTTAATCTTACCCTGCAAAATATGGAAGCGTTCTTACAAGATTGTACCGATTTAAGTGGAAGCCTTGCACAAATCGGTGATAACGATAGCGGCAAGTTTGTTGCGGGCTTGAGCATAACCCCTAACACATTGCCACGACTTATTTCATACCGATATGCAGGAATAACCATAATCAATAGACAGGGATGGCACATTACCTACCGCCACCCAACCTTTAATCAACGCCAACCAAGTGGACATTTTCATGCAGATGAGCTTTCGATCACCGCCTCACTTGACGGGAAACCATTACTCGTTGACCCGGGAACCTATTTGTATACCGGAAGCAGTTATTGGCGAAATGCCTTTCGAAGCGCAAATGCGCATAATACCTATTTTATCCCCGACTTTGAATACCAAGACCAAGAATTATTTCAACAACCTCGGCTACAAAATGAACAAGAGCCAACGGTAACCAATGAAGAAAAAACGGTGGTAATCTGCGACCGCCACCTCAAATATGCGCAACATGGCATAATAGCCTACCGAAAACTGATATTTGATCGAAATAAAGAAGTTTTGGAGATTCATGATTGGTGGCAACCATCAGACGACCACCAAAACCTTTTCAACCTCCCCCACGAACACGATTGTATTTGGAATTTTCATTGGGCTCCCGACGTACAACTTTATCAGAACGAAGCCCATTCATGGATTATAAGTCGTAAAAACAAACCGATTGCACATTTAACGTCAACTTTGGCACTCACGTGCCAGCCAGATTTTTTTAGCCCTAGTTACGGAGTGCGCGAACCTTCGGTTACCCTTACCGCGACCCACCCATTATCACTTCGTCACCGGTCAATTCGCCTTCATCGATTTTAGGCTATTAGCAAAGACCCAGCAAAGCGGCCGCATGGCTGAGCAAATCACGTCGACGAGCACAAGTTGCTTGGCCTTCTTCGAAAAGTAAAATGCCATGGTTTCCGTGTCGCATATTCCACGTAACAAATGAAGGGTTTTTTAGCCCCAACCGTGCACCAAGTTCAGCCAAATCCTCCGGATTATGCACATCAATTTCACGACGTTTCACGCTCGCGTCTTGAACAAATTTCTTTATGGAATTATGAAAAGAAGCGTCATGCATTTCCCCATCAAAAGCATGTGGGTCATCCCAAAGATTTTCGCGATGCAAACCACACTCTTCTTTGCTATAACCAGCAACACCTTTTAGACAATCAAACTCTGGGTTATCGACCAAATAGGCCGCCTTATTTAACCCAAAATGCTCATCACGCGCAAGTTCATGCAATACCAATTTGGGTAAATGATCAACATCATGATAACGGAGAATTTTATGTGGCAACTGCAAGAGAGAATGCGCTATCTGGTCTCCCAGCTCTAGATTATTGCCTGTACCTTCACGCTTGATCCGATCCATTACGTTCTCCTTTTTTACTCAATTTTCAAAGCTCTTCAATTACTTCTCGTAACTACAGATTTAATTATTACTTTTTTTGAGGCAACAGACAAGAAAGTAAAAAATAGGGTGCTTTTTTGTAGGACCAAGCCATTTTTTTGTAGGAGAAAAATTATCGATTCTTTTTAATAGGGTCGGAAGAGATTGACTTTAATTTTCATAATTAAGATGGATCCCGGATCCCAGCCTTCGCCCTAACGTGGCTATGGCGGGCAGGCA